>NZ_JAGTJY010000197.1:0-10895 GCF_018195695.1 Achromobacter sp. Marseille-Q0513
GACAGGCGCGCGCGCAAGGCGCCGCCCAGGCCCTCGGCGCGCGCGGCGGGGGCGGTGGACAGCGGCAGCAGGCCGCGGCCGCGCAGCTGGTTGCGGGCGCCGCGCTCGGTGTCGGCCTCGATCGTGCCGCGCACGATCTTGCCGAGCGCGTCAGTCGCTTCGTAACGAAAGGATGGCATGGTCCTGGTTCGGCTCAAGGTCCGGGAAACTGCCCGGAGAGCCGCATTTTCAAAGGGTTTCCAGGCCGCCACCTTGCCTTTGGAATATGACCGTAGTGTTGCAGTGTCACCCCGTATACTCCGACGCGAATTCACGTTTTTTCACACGATTTCACGTCTCAGGCACACCTTCGTCATGCGTCAATTCGCGCAACTCAGTCTGGCGGTCCTGTTGGCCGCCAGCCAGATCGGGCCGGCGGCCAGCACCGCCTACGCTCAACAGGCCGACAATCGTGTCAGCCTGAATTTCGTGGATACCGATATTCCCGCCGTGCTGCGCGCGCTGTCGCTCTTCACGCAGCGCAACTTCCTGGTGGACCCGCGCGTCAAGGGCAAGCTCACGCTGGTCTCGGACCGTCCGGTGGACAGCAACCAGGCGCTGTCCATGCTGACCGGCGCGCTGCGCCTGCAGGGCTTCGCCATCGTCGACGTGGACGGCGTGACCCGCGTGGTGCCTGAAGCCGACGCCAAGCTGCAGGGCAGCGCGGTGGTCGGCGATCCGCGTCCGGCGGCCAAGGGCGCGCCGGTCTCGGTATCCAGCTTCGCGCGCGGCGCGGGCGGCGGCGGCGAGATGCTGACCCGCGTGTTCCCGCTCAAGTACGAGAACGCCGCCAACCTGGTGCCGGTGCTGCGCCCGATGGTGCCGCCCAACAACCCGGTCAACGCCTATCCCGGCAACAACACGCTGGTGGTGACCGACTACGCCGACAACCTGGAGCGCATCGCGGCGGTGATCGCCCGCATCGACGTACCCAGCTCCATCGACACCGACGTGGTGCCGGTGCGCTCGGGCATCGCGTCCGATATCGCGGTGCTGGCCTCGCAGCTGCTGGATACGCAGGGCAATGACCCGACCCAGCGCATCGCGGTGGTGGCCGACCCGCGCAGCAACAGCGTGCTGGTGCGCGCCGGCAGTCCCGCCCGCACCAAGCTGGCGCGCGAGCTGATCCTGAAACTGGACGCGCAGCAGAATCGCGGCGGCAATCTGCACGTGGTCTACATGCGCAACGCCCAGGCCACTCGCATCGCCGAGGTGCTGGGCGGCCTGCTGACCGGGCAGGCCAACGCCGCCACCGGCGCCGGGGCCCCGCAAGGCGCGACCGCGCCGGGCGCGCAGGGCGGCGGCGCGCGGACGCAGCGCACGTCCATGAACCAGGGCAACCAGCAGGGGCTGGGCACGTCCTCGTCCACGTCGTCCAACAAGGGCGGGCTGTCCGGCGAACAGGACCGCATCGCGCGCGACGACAACGGCAACCAGGCCGTGTCGTATTCCGCCGGCGGCGCCACCATCCAGGCCGATCCGGCCACCAACTCGCTGATCATCTCCGCGCCCGAGCCGCTGTACCGCAGCCTGCGCGAAGTGATCGACCAGCTCGACCAGCGCCGCGCGCAGGTGCTGGTGGAAAGCCTGATCGTGGAAGTCAGCGAGGCCAAGGCGGCCGAGTTCGGCATCCAGTGGATGACCGGCGCCGGCAACATCAACGGCGGCGGCACCAGCTTCATCGGCGGCACCAACCTGGGCGGCAGCGGCCTGTCCGGCAAGGGGCCGACCTCGATCGACGCGCTGGGCGGCGGCATGACGCTGGGCGTGGTCAAGGGCACGGTCGACGTGCTGGGCAACAAGGTCATCAACCTGGGCGTGCTGGCGCGCGCCATGCAGAACACCGGCGAGGCCAACATCCTGTCCACGCCGAACCTGCTGACGCTGGACAATCAGTCCGCCAGCATCCTGGTCGGCAAGACCGTGCCTTTCGTGACCGGCCAGTACGTCACCAACGGCAGCAACGGCAGCAACAACCCGTTCCAGACCATCGAGCGCGAGGACGTGGGCCTGAAGCTGAACATCCGCCCGCAGATCTCCGAAGGCGGCACGGTCAAGCTGGACATCTACCAGGAAGTCAGCAGCATCGACGAAAGCCGTTCCTCCATCACCAACGGCATCGTCACCAACAAGCGCGCCATCGACACCAGCGTGCTGGTCGACGACGGCCAGATCATCGTGCTGGGCGGCCTGCTGGAAGACAGCGTCACGCTCAGCTCCAACGCCGTGCCGGGCCTTAGCGCCATCCCGGTGCTGGGCAACCTGTTCCGCTATGACAGCCGCAAGCGCACCAAGACAAATCTGATGGTGTTCCTGCGCCCCTACGTGATGCGCGACGCCAACCGCGCCGCCGGCGTCACCATGGACCGCTACGACTACATGCGCCGCGCCCAGGCCGGCGCGCAGCCGGGCGATCACTGGCTGTTGCCCAACCAGCAGGCGCCCATGCTGACGGCGCCGGGCTCGGCGCCGTCGGTGTCGGGCAATGCCTACGACATGCGGCCGGAGAACCTGGCCGAGACCATGCGCCGACCGCCGCCCGCGACGGTGGAGTCCTTCGCCGTGCGCCAGTACCCGGCCGCGCGCCAGACCAGCGATCCGGCGCAGCCGTTCCGCGTCAGCATGCCGCTGGGCGTGAGCGTGGCGCGCGACCCCGCCTCGCTGTATGGCGAGGCCGACAAGTCCAGCGCCACGCTGCAATTCGCCTCGGTGGATTCGCAGTCCGACGCCGAGCGCATCGCCCAGCGCGTGCGCGGCAGCGGCCTGCAGGCCTATGTGCAGGCCGGCCCCGGCGGCATGGGCTATGTGGTGCGCAGCCAGGTCGCCAAGGATCCGGGCACGGTGTCCACCGCCACGCGCCTGTTGCGCGAGCTGGGCTACAAGAGCGAAGTGGTGTCGCACCTATGAGCGCCGCCTTGCAAGCGGCGGGAGCGGCCGCATGAGCGCCCATCCCTTGCCCTATGCCTGGGCGCGCGCCCAGCGCGCCGTGCTGTCGCTGCGCGGCGGCCGCGCGCAACTGACGGTCAGCCCGCGCACGCCGGAATGGGCGCTGCGCGAGATCCGCCGCTGCCACGGCGACGTGGAGGTGGCGCAGGTCGAGGACGAGGCGCTGGAAACGCTGCTGACGGCCGCCTACAGCCATGCCGAGGATGCCGCCTCGGTCATGGGCGTGGCCGAGAACGAGATCGACCTGGACCGGCTGCTGCAGGACATGCCCGAGGTGGCCGACCTGCTGGAGGCCCAGGACGACGCGCCCGTCATCCGCATGATCAACGCGCTGTTCGCCCAGGCCGCGCGCGACGGCGCCAGCGATATCCACATCGAGCCCTTCGAGACCCATTCGGTGGTGCGCTACCGCGTCGATGGCACGCTGCGCGATGTGGTCAGCCCGCGCAAGGCGCTGCATGCCGCGCTGATCTCGCGCATCAAGATCATGGCGCACCTGGACATCGCCGAGAAACGCCTGCCGCAGGACGGCCGCATCGCGCTGCGCGTGGGCGGCCGGCCCATCGACGTGCGCGTGTCCACCTTGCCCACCGGCCACGGCGAGCGCGCCGTGCTGCGCCTGCTGGACAAGGAAGCCGGCCGGCTCAAGCTCGAACGCCTGGGCATGAGCGCCGGGGTGCTGGAGCGGCTCGACCGCCTGATCCGCCAGCCGCACGGCATCGTGCTGGTCACCGGCCCCACCGGCAGCGGCAAGACCACCACGCTGTACGCCGCGCTGAGCCGGCTGGACGCGTCCACCAGCAATATCCTCACCGTCGAGGATCCGATCGAGTACGACCTGCCCGGCATCAGCCAGACCCAGGTCAACGCCAAGATCGACATGAGCTTCGCGCTGGCGCTGCGGGCCATCCTGCGGCAAGACCCCGACGTCATCATGATCGGCGAGATCCGCGACCTGGAAACCGCGCAGATCGCGGTGCAGGCCTCGCTCACGGGCCACCTGGTGCTGGCCACGCTGCACACCAACGACGCCGTGTCCGCCGTCACCCGCCTGACCGACATGGGTGTGGAGCCGTTCCTGCTGGCCTCGTCGCTGCTGGGCGTGCTGGCCCAGCGCCTGGTGCGCCAGCTGTGCCCGGCCTGCAAGCAGCCGGCCGAGCACGAGGGCCGCCGCGTCTACCATCCGGTCGGCTGCGCCGCCTGCAACCACACCGGCTACAGCGGCCGCTCGGGCATCCACGAGCTGTTCAGCGTGGACGACGAGGCCCGCCGCCTGATCCACGAGGGCCGCGACGAGCGCGAACTGCGGATCGCGGCGACGGCCGCCGGCATGCGCAGCATGCGGGAAGACGGGCAGCGCTGGGTGGATGAGGGGCGGACGTCGCCGGAGGAGATCTTGCGGGTGACGCGGGACGCTTAGGCGCGGAGCGCTACCCTTGCGATAGCGTTGATCAGGCGATCTTTCTGGCTTTTTCAATGGCCCACGCCATGCCCCAAAAGCTGACGGCGCTGAACATGGCGTAGCCTGCGCATGCCAACAAGTAGCTGGTCAGAGATCCGTGCCAGATGAATCGGCCCAACGCCAGCGTGATGAGTGCTGAGAACAGCGATGAACGGAGCGCTCCGTTCATGCGTGATAGCGAGCGGTTTTCGGCATATTTCCTGGCGTGGAAGATCGGAATGATCAGGCATGCCAGATTGGGCAGGAGGTACTGAAGAAAGCTCGGCATATCTGACGCAAACATGGCTGCAATTTCCGTGTTGAGTTCGTCATTGCCGGCCTAGTCTAATTTAGTTGAGAATTATTGCTAATAAGACTGTTCTGCTTTTTGCGCGATTCCGTCACGAAAGGCCCCGAGTGACCGAAACTCCTGGGGGGCGGGAGAACTCCGCGCCGGGTGCCGTTGCCCGCCTCTCAACTACGGCACCCCAGGCGATCCAACGCCCTAGTGACTCTCCGCCTGGCTCGCCGCCGCGATCACCGCGCGTTCATCGTGCTGCGCGCCGTTCAGGAACAGGTTCAGCAGCACCGCCGTCACCGACGACAGCAGGATGCCGGACTCCACCAGCGGATGCAGGGAATGCGGCATCCATTGCTTGAAGTGGGGCGCGATCAGCGGCACCATGCCGATGCCGATCGAGACCGCCACGATCATGGCGTTGTTGCGGTTGGTCTTGAAGTCCACGCCCGAGAGAATGCGGATGCCGGTGGCCGCGACCATGCCGAACATGACGATGCCGGCGCCGCCCAGCACCACGGTGGGCAGCGACTCGACCAGCGCGGCGATCTTGGGCAGCAGGCCCAGCACCAGCAGGATCAGCCCGCCGGCGGCGCAGACATAGCGGCTCTTGACGCCCGTCACCGCGACCAGCCCCACGTTCTGCGAGAAGCTGGTGTACGGGAATGTGTTGAAGATGCCGCCCAGCAGCGTGCCCAGGCCGTCGGTGCGCAGGCCCCGGGCCAGGTCCTTCTGGGTGATTTCGCGCGACGTCATGGAGCCCAGCGCCAGGAACATGCCGGTGGACTCGATCATCACCACCACCATGATCAGCGACATGGTCAGGATCATCATGATGTCGAAGCGGGGCATGCCGAAGTGGAAGGGCAGCACGATGTCGAACCAGGCGGCCTGGTCCATTTTCTCGAAGGTCATGATGCCGGCGGCCGAGGCGGCGATGGCGCCGACCACGATGCCCAGCAGCACCGAGATATTGGCGACGAAGCCGCGCGCGTACTTGACGATCAGCAGGATGGACAGCAGCACCACGCCGGCGATGCCCAGGCCGACCGGGTCGGCGTACTTCGGGTTGGGCACCGAGGGCTGGATGGCGAAGCCCTGCGGCAGGGGCGGCGCCTGGCCGCCGGGCGCGGTCACGTCGGCCAGCCACTTGGCGTAGGCCGGGTCGACGATGGCGGGCGCGGTCGGGCCGACGGGGTTGCCGAAGATCCAGTTGATGCCCACGCGCATCAGCGTGATGCCGATGACGGCGATGATGGTGCCGGTGACCACCGGCGGAAAGAAGCGCAGCATGCGGCTGACGGCGGGCGCGATCAGGATGGACACCACGCCCGCGCCGATGATGGAGCCGAACAGCAGCTGCGCGCCCGCCGGCCCCGGCTCGGCCGTGGCCATGGCCGCCATGGGCGCGACCGAGGCGAAGGTGACGCCCATCATGACGGGCAGCTGGATGCCGAACCAGCGCGTTGCGCCCAGCGTCTGGATCAGCGTGATCAGCCCGCAACAGAACAGGTCGGCGGAGATCAGCATGGCCACTTCCTCGGCGCTGAGCTGCAGCGCCCGGCCGATGATGAGCGGCACCGCGACGGCGCCCGCGTACATCACGAGCACGTGCTGCAGGCCCAGGGCGGCGAGCTTGATATTGGGAAGGCGTTGGTCGACGGGATGCCGGTCTGGCGGACACCCCTGGGAGTAAGCGGACGGCGTGGACGGCATGCGTGGTCTCCTGGTGGATACAACTGCTGCGTTACGTATGTGCCTGGTCTGACTTCTGGCTGGCTTGGTTTGTGTATGCGGAAATGGGAATTCGATGCTGGACTGCGGGATGCTGTGCGCGCCCGCGGCCGGCGGGCCTGCGGGGCGCGGATCAAGGCTGGGGCGGGCGCTACTGCGGCTGCAGCAGGTCGGCCAGCGCGCGGGCGATGACCTTGGTGGCGCGGCGCAGGTCTTCCAGCGCCACGCGTTCGTCGTTGCGCTTGGCGTGCGACTCCAGCACCGTGCGCGGGCCGGCGCCATAGATCACGCCGGGGATGCCGGCCTCGGCGTACAGCCGCACGTCGGTGTAGAGCGGGGTGCCCAGCGCCGGGATGTCCTCGCCGAAGATCTCCCGGCCGTGCCGCTGGATGGCGTCCACCAGCGGCTTGTTGCCGGGGAGCGGACGCATGGCGTTGGCCAGCAGCAGCCGCTTGATCTCGACGCGGATGCCGGGAAAGGTCGCGGCGGCGTCTTCGATGATGCGGTAGATGTCGGCTTCCACTTCGGCGGCGTTTTCCTCGGGGATCATGCGGCGGTCCAGCTTGAAGCTGACCTTGCCGGGCACCACGTTGGTATTGGTGCCGCCTTCGATGCGGCCGACGTTCAGGTAGGGGTGGGTAATGCCCGGCACCTGCGAGCGGACCTCGCGATAGCGCGCGTTCTGCGCGTACAGCGCGTTCAGGATCCAGACCGCGCCCTGCAGCGCGTCCACGCCGGTCTCGGGCACGGCCGCGTGCGCCATTTCGCCGTGCACGGTGACTTCCATCTGCAGGCAGCCGTTGTGCGCCGACACCACGGCGTAGCTGAAGCCGGCCGCGATCAGCAGGTCGGGCTTGGTCAGCCCTTGGCGCAGCAGCCAGCCCGGTCCCAGCAGGCCGCCGAATTCCTCGTCGTAGGTGAAATGCAGCTCGACCGCGCCATGGCGGGGCGCGGCCACGGCCTCCAGCGCGCGCACGGCGAAGGTGAAGCTGGCGAAGTCGCTCTTGCTGACGGCGGCGGCGCGGCCGTACAGATTGCCGTCCTCGATCTGGGCGCCGTAGGGATCGTGGCGCCAGCCTTCGCCGGGCGGCACCACGTCGCCGTGGGCGTTCAGGGCCACGCGGCGGCCAGGGCCGTACTCGCGCCGCACGATCAGGTTGGTGATCGATTGCAGGCCGTAGTCGCGCACTTCCTGCTCGGGCACGGGGTGGGCCTCGGCCTGCATGCCGAAGGCCCGCAGCAGTTCGGCGGTGCGCTCGGCGTGCGGGGCATTGTTGCCCGGCGGGGTGTCGGTGGGCACGCGCACCAGCTCCTGCAGGAAGCGCACTTCCTCGTCGAAGTGGGCGTCCACCCAGGCGTCGAGTTTCGAATAGTCTGTCATCTTGTGTGTCTCCGGGTTCAACGTGTCATCTCATGCGCCAGCGCATCGAGCAGGTGGCGCAGGGCCTGTGCCGCCAGCTGCATGTCGTCGGCGGTGGTGGATTCGAGCGGGTTGTGGCTGATGCCGAAATTCTGGCCTCGCACGAACAGCATGGCTTGCGGCATGGCCTCGTGCAGCTTCATGGCGTCGTGGCCGGCGCCGCTGGGCATGCGGTGCACGGGCAGGCCCAGCGCCTCGACCGCGCGTTCCCAGCGCGCCTGCCAGGCCGGCGCGCTGGGCGCGGCGGCGGCGCGCAGGGTCTCTTCCAGTTCGCAGCGCAGGCCGCGGCGCTGGCAGATGGCGGCGAGTTCGGCCAGCACGTCGGTCGCCAGCGCGTCGCGCTGGGCGTTGCCCGGCGCGCGCAGGTCCAGGCTGAAGCGGCATTCGCCGGGCACCACGTTGATCGAGCCGTTGGGCACGTCCAGCATGCCCATGGTGCCGACCGAATCGCCGTCGCTCGCCGCGCGCCGCTCCAGGTACAGGGCCAGCTCGGCCGTGGCGGCGGCCGCGTCGCGCCGGCGGTCCATGGGCGTGGTGCCGGCATGGCTGGCCATGCCGACGATGCGGCCACGGTAGCGCACGCTGCCGTTGATCGAGGTGACCACGCCCAGCGGCAGGCCCATCTCGAACAGCACCGGGCCTTGTTCGATGTGCACTTCGACGAAGCCCAGGTAGCGCGCGGGATCGCGGCGCAGCGTGGGGATGTCGTCGATGCACAGGCCGGCGTGCTGCATGGCTTCGCGCATCGTGATGCCCTGGGCGTCGCGCTGGTCCAGCCATTCCTGCCTGAAGTCGCCGACCAGCGCGCCCGAGCCCAGGAAGGTGGCGGCGTAGCGCTGGCCTTCCTCCTCGGCGAAGCCGATCACTTCCAGGTGATAGGGCAGGCGGCGGCCCTGGCGATGCAGTTCCCGCACGCAGGCCATGGGCACGAAGATGCCCAGCCGGCCGTCGTACTTGCCGCCGTTGCGCACCGTGTCGTAGTGGCTGCCGGTCATCAGCGTCGCGGCGTCGGGCCGTTCGGCGCGATAGCGGCCGGCCACGTTGCCGACGGCGTCGATCTCGACTTCGTCGAAGCCGCAGTCGCGCATCCAGTGGCTGATGCGCTGGGCGCAGGCGCGGTGCGCGTCCGTCAGGTAGGTGACGGTGAGCTGGCCCTGTTCAGCGTAGCCCGGATCGCTGTGGACGCTGAGCCGCTCATGCCAGTCCCAGATGTCGTTGCCCAGGCTCAGGTCCAGGCCGAACTTGTCGGCCAGGCGGATCTCGACGATGCGGTGGATGTTGCGCAGCGCCTCGCGGAATTCGACGTCGGGCGGATTGTCCAGCCGGCGCTCGAAGGTGGCGATGATCTGGCCGCGCGTCAGGCCGATGCCGCGCGGACCGCGCACGGCCAGGATGAAGGGAAAGCCGAAGCGGGCCAGATAGTCGGCGTTGAGCTGCCGCAGCCGCGCCAGTTCCTCGGGCGAGCAATGGGTCAGGCCGGCCTTGTCCTGCTCATTGGTGGATTCGGCCGTCAGGCTGTTGTCCTGCATGGCGCGGCCGGCCAGCTCCGGGTGGGCGCGGATCAGCGCCAGGCCGGCCTCGGCGTCGGCCTCGTCCAGCACGCGCCGCAGCGCGTCCTGCAGCTGCGGCAGCGAGCGGAACGGCCGCGCGGCCAGGGCCTGCCGGGCGATCCAGGGCGAATGCTCGTACAGACCGTCGAGCATGGCCACGGCCTCGTCGGTCGTGGCGGCATTGAGCTGTTCCAGGGTGTAGGCCATGTGGGTCGGAGTCGACATCAACGGGTGGAGGGGAAGGGATGGATGGCGCGCCAGTGCCGGGCGATGTCCAGCCGGCGGCAGATCCAGACGCGGTCGCGCGCCGCGATGTAGTCCAGGAAGCGCTGCAGAGCCACGATGCGGCCCGGCCGGCCCAGCAGGCGGCAATGCATGCCGATGCTGAGCATCTTGGGAGCCTCGTCGCCTTCGGCGTAGAGCGCGTCGAAGCTGTCCTTCAGGTACTGGAAGAAGGGCTCGGCGTGGGAATAGCCCTGCGGCAGCGCGAAGCGCATGTCGTTGCAGTCCAGCGTGTAGGGCACGATCAGCTGCGGCACGACCTTGCCGTCGCTCCTGCGCACCTGCATCCAGAAGGGCAGGTCGTCGCCGTAGTAGTCGCTGTCGTATTCGAAGCCGCCGTAGTCGGCCACCAGCCGGCGCGTGCGCGGGCTGTCGCGGCCGGTGTACCAGCCCAGCGGGCGCGCGCCGGTCAGCTGCTCGATGGCCTGCATGCCCAGGAACATGTGTTCGCGCTCGGTGGCCTCGTCCACGTCCTGGTAATGCACCCAGCGCCAGCCGTGGCAGGCGATCTCGTGGCCCAGCTCGACGCAGGCCGAGGCCAGCTCGGGATGGCGCTGCAAGGCCATGCCCACGCCGAACACCGTCAGCGGCAGCCGCCGCTTCTCGAACTCGCGCAGGATGCGCCAGACGCCGGCGCGCGAGCCGTACTCGTAGATGCTCTCCATGGACAGGTGGCGGTCCGGGTAGCTGGCAGGATTGAACATCTCGGACAGGAACTGCTCGGAGCCCGGGTCGCCGTGCAGCACCGAGTTCTCGCCGCCTTCCTCGTAGTTCAGCACGAACTGCACGGCGATGCGCGCGCCGCCCGGCCAGCGCGCGTGCGGCGGATTGCGGCCGTAGCCGGCCAGGTCGCGGGGGTAGGGCAGCGTGGCGTCGTAGGTGTGCATGGAGGCGGGGGAGGAAGGATTGAAGGGGCGCGGGCAGAACGGGAGCGGCAACAGGCCGTTCCCGCCGGCGGGCCTAGCGCGTGGGCGCGCCCGCCTTGAACCAGGTGTCGATCAGCGCGCGTTCGTCGTCGGTCATGCCGGTGGAATTGCTCATCGGCATCACGCGCGACACCACCACCTGCTGGTAGATGGCCTGCGCGTGGCTGGCGATCTCCTGGGGCGAGTCCAGGCGCACATTCTTCATCTGCACCTGCGCGCCGTGGCACAGCAGGCAGCGCTGTTCCACCACCTTCTGCAC
>NZ_JAGTJY010000198.1:0-10802 GCF_018195695.1 Achromobacter sp. Marseille-Q0513
CTGACGCTCAGCGGCCCCTGCGACATCATGGTGTTCGAGGGCGTGCCCGGCGGCCCGCTGGATTGCTGGCGCGACCTTAAATCGCCGGCCGAGCACCTGGCCGCGAGCAAGCGCTTCCTGGACACCTACCTGCCCTGGGAAGGCGCGCGCGCCGCCAAGGTCGAGCTGACCGACGCCAAGGGCATCCTGGCCGGCGCCTTCGCGCCCACCATCCGCAAGCCGGTGATGACGCTGCCGTCCGGCAAGCTGGTGTTCGGCCTGGGCGACGCGGTGGTGGTCAACGACCCGGTCACCGGCCAGGGCTCGAACAACGCCACCAAGGCCGCCAAGGTCTACCTGGACGCGATCCTGGCGCACGGCGACGCGCCCTATACGCGCGAGTGGATGGAGCAGACCTTCGAGCGCTACTGGGACTATGCCAAGTGGGTGGTGCAATGGACCAACTCGCTGCTGCTGCCGCCCCCGCCGCACATCCTGCAGGTGCTGGGCGCGGCGCAGCAGTCGCCGGGGCTGGCCGGCCTCATCGCCAACGGCTTCAACCATCCGCCCAGCTACTTCCCCTGGTGGAGCGACGCCGCCGAGGCCGGCGAGCTGCTCAAGCGGCACCAGGCCGTGGCGCGCGCCGCCTGACCGCCCGTGCATGAGGAACCCAGCATGAGCACGCTCCTGGCCGTCCGGCAATGCCATGAAGCCCCCGCCTGCGCCGCCTGGGGCAGCGTCGACCTGGCGCCCCGCGCGCTGCGCGACCTGCTGGGCAGCTACCCGACCGGCGTGGCCATCGTCACGACGCGCGCCGCCGACGGCCGCAACGTGGGGCTGACCATCAATTCCTTCGCCTCGCTGTCGCTGGATCCGCCGCTGGTGCTGTGGAGCCTGGTGAACCGCTCGCCCAACCTGGCGGTGTTCCGCGACAGCGCGCATTTCGCGATCAACATCCTGGCCAGCGGCCACGAGGCGCTGGCGCGGCGCTTCGCCGATCCGGCGGTGCCGGACAAGTTCGCCGACGTGACGGTGCGCGAGACGCCCGAGGGCGTGGCCGCCATCGACGGCGCGCTGGCCACCCTGGTCTGCGTCCACGACCACTGCCGCACGGTGGGCGACCACCTGCTGCTGGTCGGCCAGGTGGTGCGCGTGGCCAGCCAGCCCAGCGAACCGCTGGTGTTCCATGCCGGCCGCTTCACCTCGGTGCCGGCCCGCGCCCCGGCCGTCCCGCCATCCCAACCCGGAGATTCCCAGCCATGAGCGCCCCGGCCCTCCTGCCCGAACTGGCCCTGCGCATGGCGCGGGGCGCCGTCCGCGTGGTCGACCTGACCCAGACCCTGTCACCCTCGTTCCCGGCGCTGCAACTGCCGCCGCAATTCGGCCAGGTGCAGGCCTTCAAGATCGAACGCATCTCGCACTATGACGAAGCCGGCCCCGGCTGGTACTGGAACAACTTCTCCTGTGGCGAGCACACCGGCACGCACTTCGACGCCCCGGTCCACTGGATCAGCGGCCGCGACCATCCCGCCAACAGCGTCGACACCATCGCGCCCGAGCACTTCATCGCGCCGGCCGTGGTGCTGGATGCCAGCGCCGAGGTCGCGCAGGACGAGGACTGGCTGCTGACCGTGGAATTCATCCAGGACTGGGAACGCCGCCACGGCCGCATCCCGCCGCGTGCCTGGGTGCTGCTGCGCAGCGACTGGTCGCGACGCGCGCAGGACCCGGCCGCCTTCCTCAACCTGCGCGAGGACGGCGCGCACACGCCCGGCCCGACGCAGGAAGCCGTGCAATGGCTGATCCGCGAGCGCGACGCGCACGGCTTCGGCGTGGAGACCATCAACACCGATGCCGGTCAATCCTATGCCTGGCCGCTGCCCTATCCCTGCCACACGCTGATGCACGGCTCCAACCGCTACGGCCTGCAATGCCTGAAGAACCTGGATCAGCTGCCGCCGCAGGGCGCCATGATCCTGGCCGCGCCGCTGAAGATCGAGGGCGGCTCGGGCAGCCCCTTGCGCGTGCTGGCGCTGGTGGAGCAGGCATGAGCGCGCCAAGCGAAACCCAGGTGGTGTTCGTCGGCAGCGGCATCAATTCGCTGGTCGGCGCGGCGCTGCTGGCCGTGCGCGGCAAGCGCGTGCTGGTGCTGGAGCGCAACGACCGGCTCGGCGGCTGCATCCGCACCGAGGAACTGTTTCCCGGCTACCGGCACGAGGTGTTCTCGTCCTGGCATCCGCTATTCGTCGGCAGCCCGGGCTACGCCGAACTCAAGTCCGAGCTGGAACAGGCCGGGCTGGAAGTGCTGTGCGGCGACTATTCGACCGGCCTGGTCGGGCCCGACGGCCGAGGCCTGGCGCTCAGGCAGGACATGGCCGACGCCGCCCAGCGGCTGAACGCGCTGTCGCCCGGCGACGGCCAGGCCCTGCAGGACATGGCCGCGCGCATGTTCGGCGAGGACGCCGCGCTGACCTTCGGCCTGCTGGGCAAGAACCCCTACAGCTGGGACCTGCTCAAGCTGCTGTACAGCGAATGGCGCAAGCGCGGCCTGGACGGCATGACCGCCTTCGCCGCCGGCGCGCTGGAGAATTTCCGCCGCTGGTCCGAGCGCACGCTGCGCTCGGACGCGGCGCGCGCGCTGATCGCGCCCTGGACCCTGCATTCCGGCCTGGGGCCGGACGATGCCGGTTCGGCGCTGATCGGCAAGCTGACCTTCGCCGCCGTGGTCAGCGGCGGCATGCCGGTGATCAAGGGCGGCGGCAGCCGGCTGGTCGAGGCGCTGGCCCGCGTCATCGAGAACCGCGGCGGCCAGCTGCTGACCAACGCTCAGGTGGACCGCGTGCTGGTCGAGGGCCAGGGACGGCGCGCCCGCGCCGCCGGCGTGCAACTGGCCGATGGCCGCCGCGTGCGCGCCCGCGACGCCGTGGTCTGCAACGTCACGCCGCAACAACTCTACGGCCAGCTGCTGCCCGACGCGCCGCCGCCGGCGCGCGAGCGCGCGCAGGCCTATCGCTACGGCCGTGGCTGCATGCAGCTTCATTTCGCGCTGAACGCGCCGCCGGCCTGGATGGAGCCCGAGCTGGTCAAGGTGCCGCTGGTGCACCTGACCGAAAGCCTGGAACAGGTCTGCGCCTCGGTCACCGAGGCCAACAACGGCCTCTTGCCCGCGCGCCCGACGCTGGCCATCGGCCAGCCCGTGGCGGTGGACCCGTCGCGCGCGCCGGAGGGCGGCTGGATCCTGTGGATCCAGATGCAGGAGATGCCCGCGCGCCTGAAGGGCGACGCCGCCGGCCAGATCGACACGCCCGCCGACGGCCGCTGGAACGAGGCCGTGCGCGAGGCCTATGCCGACCGCGTGCAGGCCCGCCTGGAACGCGTCATGCCCGGACTGGCCGAGCGCATCGTCGGCCGCCGCGCCTACTCGCCGGCCGACCTGGAAGCGCTGAACTGCAACCTGGTCGGCGGCGATCCGTACTCGGGCATCTGCTCGCCCGACCAGTTCTTCTGGCTGCGGCCCTTCGCCAGCGGCGGCGGCGCGCGCGGCCACCGCACGCCGGTCGCCGGCCTGTATCACATCGGCGCGTCCACCCACCCCGGTCCCGGACTGGGCGCGGGCTCGGGCACGCTGGTCGCCCGGGAGATCGCGCGGAAATAGCGGCCCGACGACCCGGGCCTTGCCACACCTTCCGGCGCGCGGATCCGTCCGTGCGCCCGGGACGGCCGCGCGCACCGTTCGCCCATCGCGGGCGGCGCGCGCCACGCCAGCCAGTTGCCGTACCAACAACAACACACCGTGGTTAGGAGACAAAGCTATGCGCAAATCCATGCCCGCCTGGGCACTACTGCTGGCGTCGGCCCTGGGGCCGTCCGCGGCGCTGGCCATCGAGGGCGGCGCCCTGCCGATCTATCCCGATGGCCTGGAAAACTACATGGTCGGCGCCCTGCCCCCGCCGGGCGTGCACTTCCTGACCTACGGCGGCGCGCTGCGCTACGACACGCTGCGCGGCAACAGCGGCGAGTCGCTGGTGCGCGACTTCAAGGTCAATGTCAACATGCTGGCGCCGCGCCTCATCTGGGTCGCGCCCCAGCCGGTGCTGGGCGGCAGCCTGGCGCTGCACACCGTGGTGCCGCTGCTGGACGTGGACTTCCGCGCCAACGGCGCGCGCTTCAAGAGCTCGGGCCTGGGCGACATCGCCGTCGGCGCGGCGCTGGGCTACCACGCCTCGCCGGCGCTGCACTACCTGTTCGGCGTCGACGTCTACGCGCCCACCGGCAAGTACGACGCCAAGGATCCGTCCAGCCTGGGCAAGAACTACTGGACCATCCAGCCCCTGGCCGCGCTGACCTATACGCAGCCCACCGGCCTGAACGCCGACCTGAAGGTCATGTACGACTTCAACCAGCGCAACAGCGACACGCGCACCCGTTCGGGCCAGGCGATCCACGCCGACTACAGCCTGGGCTGGGGCCTGGGCGGCGGCTGGGTGGCGGGCGTGGGCGGCTATGTCTACCAGCAGGTCACGGACGACAAGGGTTCCAACAGCGCGATGGGCAAGGCGCGCGCCCTGGGCGTCGGTCCGTCGATCCGCTACGCCAGCCAGGGCGGCTGGTTGTTCACGCTGAAGTGGCAGAAGGACTTCGAGGTGCGTAACCGGCCCGAGGGCAACCAGTTGCTGGCCAAGCTGGTGATTCCGTTCTGAGGGAAAGGCGCCGGGACCGCCTGCGGTTCCGGCGCTGAATCGCGCGCGGACTCAGTGCCGCCGCAGCGTCTGGCTGGGCGTTTCCAGGTAACGGGCCTTGTAGTCGTTGCTGAAACGGCCCATGTGCGCGAAGCCCCAGCGCAGCGCCACGCCGGCGACGCTGGCGGCCTCGCCGCTCAGCAGCTCGGTGCGCGCGCGTTCCATGCGCAGGTCGCGCAGATAGTGCATGGGGCTGACGCCCAGGAATTCCTTGAAGCCGCTGTAGAGACTGCGCACGCTTACGCCGGCCACCTGCGCCAGCTGCTCGACGCTGAGCGGTTCGTGCGCGTGCGCCTGCAGGTAATCCTGCGCCCGCCGCACGTGGCGCGGCAGGATCGAGCTGCGCCGCGCCGGGGCGGTCTCGCTGTAGTTGTGCAGATGCGAGGTCAGCAGGATCGAGGCGGCCAGCTGCTCGACCTGCGACAGCACCAGCTTGTGCTGCTCCAGGTCGGGATAATGGGTGGCGCAATCCACCAGATAGGACAGCAGGCAGCTCCAGGGCGCGCAGTCGCGCCAGCGAAAGCCCAGCTCGAAATGCAGCGGTTTATCCAGTGGATGGCCCAGGTAGCCCACCAGCGTGCGTTCGACCAGCGAGCGCGAGATGCGCAGCATGACCTGGTCGTTGCCGGCCTCCCAGCACATGCGCGTATCGCATTCGGGGCTGAGCACCGAGGCCAGGTCCGGCGAGGAATCGATGCGCTGCCCGCCGCTCTCGATGGCGGCCGTGCCGCACAAAGGCATCTGCACCAGGAAGAAGCTTTCCAGCGGCCCCGGCTCGATGCGCACGGTGGCGCCGTAGCGCAGCCGGCTCAGCGACAGGTCGCCCAGCCCCGTGTAGTGCATGCGCGCGTCCAGCCGCTCGCCGCCGGCGGTGCGGGTCAGCTGGTGGGGTTTCATGACGCGCCCGACCATCGAGCGCACCTCGTCCAGGTCGGTGGAGGCGAACAGCAGCTTTTCCGGCGCGTTGAGCAGCCGGTCGATGGGCGTGCCGGTGGCGGGCGTGCGCGACGGCGCGGCCGAGGACGGGGACATCGGGATCAACGTAGTGGGCATGGTTGCTGCCTCCCTTGGGGCCTGGCTGTCAGCCTGATCTTGTCTGGGCATCCGGTTGCCCGCCGGTTGCGCCATGTGCGCCGCAGCATCCGCGCAACGCCTTGTCCCGCGCCGCCGCAACCCTGCAGCAGCTCTGGACTTGCACAGATCCTACTATGCAGGCCGGCGCGGCGCGCCACAGGAAAACCCGCCTTGGGCGGGGCCGGCTATCCGCTGCGTGCTTACACTATCCGGATAGTGCTTGAAGCATAAACATATGAAACCTGCGAGTTTGGCGCAAGTGCCGGTTGAAGAAATGCTGACGTCTAGTTGAGCGCGTGGCCTCGCTCTGGCCTTGCTGCGCCGCTTCCCCGCGCTCGCCTCGTCCTCGCCCCACACGTCGCACAGCACGTCGCCCCGCTCATCGCCCGGCAAGTCGCGCCGGCTTCAGCGTCCCTGCCAGTAGCGCCCGTTGTGCCGCCTCTCTCCACGCACCCGCAATTCGGCAGGCAGGGATTCCGCCACCACCGCGCCATCCCGGTCGCTGCGCCAGAAGCGCGCGCTGGCCGTCGTCCAGCGCTGCTGCACCGCCAGCGCCGGATGGCGAAAGCGATTCAGCATGCCGGCCTGGGCGATCGCGTGCCCGGCCCGCGTGGCGGCGATCAGTTCGCGGCCCGACGAGGTGGCCGAACCATGGTGCGGCGCCATCACCACATCCGTCGGCGGCAACGCGGGCACGAGTGCGCGTTCCTGGGCCACGCCGATGTCGCCGGTCAGCAGCAAGGAATGCCGCGCGCCCTGCACGCGCAGCACGCAGCTATCGGCGTTGGGGTCCGCCGGATCCCTCTCGGCCGCCAGCGGATGCAGGAACGCGAAACGCAGGCCATCGGCTTCCCAGGCCTGCCCTCGCGCGCAGCGCAACCGTGCGACAGGCGGCACATAAGCGCCGGCATCCGCCCGACCCTCCGAAATCAGCGCCGCGCGCGCGTCCCGCGCCAGAAAGGCATCCAGGTCAAAGGACGCATGGCTGCGCCCCACCGCCACCGCGTTCAGCACCGCCCGCGTTCCGCCGACATGGTCCAGGTGCACGTGCGAAAGCACCAGATCATCCAGCATGCGGATGCCGCGCGCGCGCAGATAGGGCGCCACCACCCACTCGCCGACATCGGATCCTCCGCGGTGACGCGGTCCGGCATCGAACAGCAGCGTGCGCGTGGCGGTTTCGAGCAACACCGCGCCGCCCTGCCCCACGTCCAGCGCCGTCAGCCGCCAGTATCCCGGCTCGGGCCGCTCGGGACGCCAGCACAGCAACGGCAGCATCCACAGCCAGCCCCAATGGCGCCCCGGCCAGCCTGGCGCCTGCAAGGCCCAGGCCATGCCCGCCATTGCCAGCAACAGCCAGGGCCAGGGCGCGGCCGCCACGTCGAAGCTGGCCCAGGATGCCTCGCCCACCCAGGCGACGGGCATCATGGTCAGGTCGAATACCGCCAGGCCCGCCTGCCCCGCGCCGGCAGCCAGGCGTTCCGCGCCCGGAATCGCCGCGAACAGCGCGCACAGCAGGGACAAGGGCGTGACCAGGAAGCTCACCGCCGGTATCGCCACCGCGTTCGCCAGCGGCGAGCCCACCGACACCTGGCCCACCCAGAAGGCCAGCAGGGGCGTCAGCCCCAGCGTCACCAGCAGTTGCAGATGGCTGGCCTGCCCCACCCTCGCCGCCACGCGGCGGCCCAGGCCAGCCGACGGATCCACCGGCGCCGCGACGATGCGCAGCAGGATGGCAACCGCGCCGAAGGACAGCCAGAAGCCCGGCGCCATCGGCGCCCAGGGGTCCAGCGCCGTCACCAGCGCGGCGGCGACGGCCAGCACCCGCCCGCCCGTCAAGGGCAGGCGCGACATGGCCGCCGCCAGCACCGTCGCCAGCATGAAGAAGGTGCGCCGGGCCGGCACGCCCCAACCCGCCAACAGGCAATACAGCAACGCGACCCAGGCGGCCGCCATGCCGCCCACGATGCGCGACGGCACGCGCTCGGCCAATCCGGTGCCGCGCCAACGCGCGCGCCGCCACAGGAACGCGGCCAGCATGCCCGCCACGCCGGCGATCGAAGTGACGTGCATACCGCTGATGGACACCAGATGCGTGATGCCGCTGCGGTTGAACAGCCGCCAGTCCTCTCGCGCCACACCCGCCTGGTCGCCGATCGCCAAGGCGATCAGGACCGGCGCGTAGCGATGCCCGTCCAACGCCCGGCGCATGCCCGCGCGGATGCGGTGACGCGCGCGTTCGATCACCACGCCGGGCCCGGCCCAGGGACGGTCGGCCACGAATCTCGGCTGGCCGCGCACCGTGCCGGTGGCCCGCAGGCCCAGCGCGAACATCCGGCCTTCCGCATCCGGCAGGCCCGCGTTGCGCAGTCCCGCCGGGCGGCGCAGCACCAGCGCCATGCGCCAGACCTGCCCCGGCGCCAGCGCCGGCAGGTCCGGTCCGTCGGGCGGCGCGTGCCACGTGATCAGCAGGCGGGAGGGAATGCCGGGCGGCGCGGGTTCCAGCGTATCCGCGACGAAGCGCCAGCGACGGGCGTCGCCGTCCGGTAGTCCGGTCACTTGCAAGGTCAGGCGCGCCACCTGATCGTGGTGCGCGTCGGACAGGCCGTCGTCGAGGCGTGACTGGGCCTGCCAATTGGCGTTGAGCAGGCCGGCGGACAGGCCCAGCGCGAGCGCAATGCCCAACCGCGATACGGCGTGACGGAAGCGTCGCAGCAGCAGCACGGCCAGCAGGCTGCCGGCCAGCAAGGCGAAACACGCCGTCGACCCGGGCAGATCCGGAAGTGTTTGCGTCAGCGCCGCGCCAGCGACGAATGCGAAGCAGAAGAATCGGCCAGTGATGTGCCCCCCGCAGACACAGGATGCGGGCCGCCGGATTGACTCGCGGCCCAAGTGGAAAGGGGCAAGCCTAGGCCATCGGCACGGCGCTCAACGCACCGGTGCACGAATCCGTCACTGCGTATCAGCCGCAGCGCGCCGGACGAGAACGGCGGCGCTACCTGGCCCGGGCCATATCCCAGCAGGCCATGACGCCATCGATCGCCGATTGCATCGCCTGATGACGCACGCCATCGCGCGCCAGGGTGGACAGGCCCAGCAGGAAACTGTCGAACGCCAAAGCCAGCGCGGCAACGTCGGTGCGCCCGTCCAGCTCTCCCGAGCTGATGCCACGCTCGACGCAACGCGCGAACCCGGCCCGCGTCCTGCCGCGCGATGTCGCGAGCGGGCGCGCGACCGCCCGGTGTTCCGCCGAAGGCGCGCTCATCGCTCCAAGCGCCACCATGCAACCCCGTGGATGCCCGTTGCCGCACTGCATTTTCGCGGATCGGCGCAGGGCCTGCTCGATCGCGTCGCGCGGCGGCAAGGCGTCGTCCCACAAGCATTCCGTGACCTGGCCATGCGTGTCGAGGTAGCGGCGCACCGCCTCGGCGAACAGCGCCGCCTTCGAGCCGAAAGCGGCATAGAAACTGGGCGCGGAAATGCCGCCCATGCCCGCCTTCAGCTGGCTTAGCGAGGTCGATTCATAACCGTGTTGCCAGAACAAGCGCAACGCCTGCTCGACGGCCTGCTCGCGATCAAAGGTCCTGGGCCGTCCCATTTTCGCCATGCCTTGTTCCTCCCATGCGTAGCCATCCGTCCATTTCAACATAAATACCAATCGATACATAACTTATTGACAGCCGGATCGTGCTCGCCTTATATTTTTGTATCGATCGATATATTATTAATTCAGCGATATGGCGAACACGCCAGGCACGGCCGCCCTCGCGCGCCGCGCCCGCTGCACACAGGATCATCGTTGTGAACACCACCGCGTCGGCGATCGAAGGCGCTACGCCTGACCGCCTCCCCATTTCCGGCCTGCTCGCCTTGGCGATGACGGGCTTCATCTGCATCGTTACCGAAACCCTGCCCGCCGGCCTGCTTCCCCAGATCAGCGACGACATGGGAATCAGCCCCTCCATGGCCGGCCAGACCGTCACGGCCTATGCCTTCGGTTCCTTCCTGACCGCGATACCCTTGACGATCGCCACGCGCGCGTGGCGGCGGCGCAGCGTGCTGCTGCTGGCCATCATCGGTTTTCTCGTCTTCAACAGCGCCACCGCGCTGTCCTCGGACTATCACCTGACCATGACCGCGCGCTTCCTGGCCGGCGTCTCGGCCGGACTGGCCTGGAGCCTGCTGGCGGGATATGCGCGGCGCATGGTGGAACCCCATCAGCAAGGCAAGGCCATGGCGGTCGCAATGGTCGGCACGCCATTGGCCTTGTCCCTGGGCGTGCCGCTGGGCACGTGGCTGGGCACGGCAATAGGCTGGCGAGCCACTTTCGGCATCGCATCGGCCATGACCCTGGCGCTGGTGCCGTGGGTGCTGGCGAAGGTGCCAGACTTTCCGGGCCAGGCGGCACGGGAGCGCATGCCGCTGCGCCGCGTCTTCACCACGCCGGGCGTGCGGCCGGTGCTGGCGGTCGTGCTCACCTGGATGCTGGCGCACAACCTGCTCTATACCTACATCGCGCCGTTCGCCACCCATGCGAACCTGGGCGCGAGCGTGGACCTGCTGTTGCTGACATTTGGCGTGGCGGCGCTGGCCGGCATCTCGATCGCCGGCAAGCTGGTCGACGGATTCCTGCGCCGGACCGTGTTGGCCAGCCTTGCCGCCTTCGCCGCCGCCGCGCTCGCCTTCGGTCTGGCCGCCCATTGGCCCGCGGCCGTCTATGCCGGCACTGCCCTTTGGGGCATGACGTTCGGCGGCGCGGCCACGCTGCTGCAGACGGCGCTGGCCGATGCCGCCGGCGACGGCGCAGACGTGGCCCAATCCATGAATGTGGTGGTGTGGAATCTCGCCATCGCCGGCGGCGGACTGACCGGCGGCGCCCTGCTCGACATCTGGGGCGCCGGCGCCTTCCCCTGGGCCGTGCAGAGCCTGCTGGCGGCGGCCCTCATCATTGCCTGGTCGGCCCGCGCGCACGCCTTCAGGCCGGGCAGACGCGGCGCCTGAAGCGCCGGC
>NZ_JAGTJY010000199.1:0-10787 GCF_018195695.1 Achromobacter sp. Marseille-Q0513
GCCGTAGACCGTGCGTATGCCCATGTCGCCGCCGGCCAGCGCGCGCAGCTTGCGGCGCAGCCGGTGCATGTGGGCATCGAGGCGGTGGGTGTCGTAGGCCTCGGCGCTGGCGCCCAGCGCCTCGACCAGGCGGCCGCGCGTCAGCGGCAGCGGCGCGGCCTGGATCAGCGCGCCGAGCAGGCGGCTTTCGGTGTCGGTGATGTCGACGTTGACCTGCGTCGGCGACAGCAGCTGGCGGCGCGCCGGATCGAAGCGCCACACGCCCTCGGCGCGCGCGGGATCGGGCGAGGGCACGACGCGCAGGCGGCGCGACAGCGACACCAGCGTGGCGCCCAGCTCGGCCAGGTTGACGGGCTTGGTCAGGTAGTGGTCGGCGCCCAGGCTCAGGCCCGAGACCTTGTCCTCGCTGAGCAGGCGGCCTGTGAGCATGATGATGCCCATGGCCGGATAGGTGGTGCGCAGGTGCGAGACGCGGCTCAGGCCGTCGCCGTCGGGCAGCATCGCGTCCAGCACGAGGATGCCCGGCGTCACGGCCAGCAGCAGCTGGTCCAGTTCGGACAGCGAGCCCGCGGTGAGGATGGCTTCGCCCAGGCCGAGATCCTGGATGTACTCGGCTATGGTGTCGCGCCAGTCCCCATGATCGTCGACGATGATGATGGTCACGGCGCCGGACAAGCTAGCGATGTGGCCGACGTGGCGTAACGCGCTCCCATGGCAAACACTCTTTCCGCTCCTTTCATGCCTGCGTTCTTATTTATTGGATTGGGATGTCTTGCACGCTCGATGGCAGCCGGGCCGCGCTCGCGACGCGCTCCGGTTTTGACGCAAGCGGAGAATATCATCAACGCCACCGGGGCGACGCGACGCAAATCAAGCCTGCGAGCCATGAACGGGATTGTCCCGGATTGCTCAAAAAATGACCAGTCCGGCGAGCAGGCTGCGCAGCGCCGCCCGCCGGTGCTTGCCGCTCGCCTTATCCACAGAAACTGTGGATAAGGCGAGCGGTTCCTGTCTTCACCCAGGCAGCCGTTCGATCGGCACGCCCGGCGGTATCTTGCGCATCCGGTCGCGTTCGATGCGTTGCGGCGCGAAACGCGTCTTGCGCGACGCGGCATTCTGCAGCAGCACCGACAACACCGAACCCTTGTCCTGGATCCAGTGCGTCTTGCCGCGCAACAATTTCATGGCGTTGTCCGCGGTGCCCAGCTTGTAGGTCATGGCGTTGATCTCCACCGACTTCTTGCCGTTGAAGGCCGACTCGTCCTGTTCGGTGAGGGCGGCGGCGTCCAGATTGCTGCTTTCATGATCCACGCGATAAATGAACTTCAGTCCGCTGTGCGGATCCTGCACGACGATCAGCTTGTCCGAGCCGGATATGTCGGACAGCATGCCGATGACCGTGGACTCGACCAGCTGGTTGCCCCGCTGTTCCTCGGTATAAATAAATATGCTGTGGCGGACGGCGGCCTGGGCCGCCGCGGCCGTGGCGGGGGTAGTACGGTTCATGCTTGGCTTGATCAATGCGGGGCGGGCGCCGCGGCGTCCGCTGCCCGGTATCGGGTTAACGGCGCGTGGGGGGATGAACTTGAGCGTTCTTGGGGAAAAATCTCCAAGCCGCGCCCGCGCCGCGGCGGGAAGGGTGCGCGCAGGATTCCGGCGCGATGGCGGCGTGCTCAGGTCCGCCTGGAGGACCACACGATTGATACTGAGTGTATCAAATGCATGTTGAAGTAACGGCGTGTTCGAAGCCGGGTGGAAACCGGCAATCGCGCGCACGCGGATTCCTTGCGGGATCTGGCTTGTCGAATGGAATACGCGGGCGCATCATGCGCCGATGAAAAAAAACGATGTGATTGTCCTGGGAGCCGGCATCGTGGGCGTGAGCGTCGCCCTGCACCTGGCCGCGCGCGGGCGCGCGGTGACGCTGGTGGACCGGCGCGGTCCCGGCGAAGAGACCAGCTACGGCAACGCCGGATTGATCGAGCGGGCCAGCGTGATTCCCTATGCCTTTCCGCGCGACCTGCGCAGCCTGCTGCGCTATGCGCTGAACAACCGGCCCGATGTGCGCTATCACCCCGGCTTCCTGCCGCGCGTCGCGCCCTGGCTGGCGCGCTATTGGTGGCATTCGGCGCCGTCGCGGCTGGCGCGCGCCGCGCAGGCCATGCTGCCGCTGATCGAGCGCAGCGTGGTCGAGCATGACGCGCTCAAGGACGAGGCCGGCATCGCCGGCCTGTTCCGCCGCACGGGCTGGATCGACGGCGCGCGCAGCCAGGCCGGCCTGGACCAGGCCGCCGCCGAAGCCGCTTCGCTGTCGTCGTACGGCTTGAAGCACCAGGTGCTGGATCGCCAGGCGCTGGCGGCGCTGGAACCCGCCCTGTCCGAGCGCATGGTCGGCGCGGTCCATTGGCTGGACCCGGTCAATGTGTCGGATCCGGGCGCGGTCACGCGTGGCTATGCGGCCTTGCTGCAGCGGCGCGGCGGGGTGTTCGCGAACGGCGACGCGCGCAGCCTGCGGCAGGACGGCGGCGGCTGGCGGGTGGACACGGCCGACGGCCCGCTGCGCGCGCGCGAGGCGGTGGTGGCGCTGGGCCCGTGGTCCACCGATGTGCTCGGGCCGTTGGGCTATCGCGTGCCGATGGCGGTCAAGCGCGGCTATCACCAGCATTTCGCGCTGGAGCGGGGCGCGGCGCTGACGCGACCGGTGGCCGATATCGACAATGGTTTCGTGATGACGCCCATGACGCTGGGCCTGCGCCTGACGACGGGCGCCGAGTTCGCTTCGCGCGACGCGCCGCCGACGCCGGTGCAGATCGGCCGGGTCCGCGCGCTGGCGGAACAGCTGGTGCCGCTGGGCGCGGCCGTGGAAGCGCAGCCCTGGATGGGCTGCCGGCCCTGCATGCCGGACATGCGTCCGGTGATTGGTCCGGCGCCGAACCACCCGGGGCTATGGCTGTCGTTCGGCCACGCGCATCATGGCTTCACGCTGGGCCCCGTGACCGGCCGGCTGCTGGCCAGCCTGATCACGGGCGAGGCGCCGGACGTGGATCCGGCGCCCTACGCGCTGCGCCGCTGAGGCGCGGCGCGGGGGGGGGCGTGGGATGGCGGCGCGTCAGGCCTTGCCGGCGCGCGCTTCGCGGCGCTGGCGCACCGCCTTGGCCAGCGCGTCCAGCACCGGCGCGGTCTGCGACCAGCCCAGGCAGGCGTCGGTGATCGACACGCCGGGGCGCAGCGGCTGGCCGGGGGTGAGATCCTGGCGGCCTTCCTCGAGATGGCTTTCGATCATCACGCCGGTGATGCGCGCGTCGCCGCCGGCCAGCTGCGCGGCCACGTCCTGCGCGACCTCGACCTGGCGCAGGTGCGACTTGTTGGAATTGGCGTGCGAGAAGTCGATCATGACCTGCTCGCGCTGGCCGGCCTTGCGCAGCACCGCGCAACAGGCGTCCACGCTGGCCGCGTCGTAGTTGGGGCCTTGCTTGCCGCCGCGCAGGATCACATGCGTGTCCTGGTTGCCGCGGGTTTCGAAGATGGCGGCCATGCCCATCTTGGTCATGCCCATGAAGGCGTGCTTGGCGCTGGCGGCGACCATCGCGTCGGCGGCGATCTGCACGCCGCCGTCGGTGCCGTTCTTGAAGCCCAGCGGGCAGCTCAGGCCGGAGCTGAGCTGGCGGTGGCTGGGGCTTTCGGTGGTGCGCGCGCCGATGGCGCCCCAGGCGATCAGGTCGGCGATGTATTGCGGGCTGAGCAGGTCCAGGAATTCGGTGGCGATCGGCAGGCCCAGACCGCTGACGTCCAGCAGCAGCTCGCGCGCGCGGCGCAGGCCTTCGTTGATGCGGAAGCTGCCGTCCAGGCGCGGGTCGTTGATGTAGCCCTTCCAGCCCACGGTGGTGCGGGGCTTTTCGAAGTACACGCGCATGACGATGAGCAGGTCCTGGCGATGCTGGTCGGCGGCGGCGCGCAGCAGGCGGGCGTACTGCATGGCCTGGCCGTGATCGTGGATGGAGCAGGGGCCGACCACGATGATCAGGCGGTCGTCGCGGCCGTGCAGCACGTCGGCGATCTCGGTCCGGCTGCGTTCGACCAGCGTCTGGATCTCGTCCGAGACCGGCAGTTCGTCCTGCAGCAGCGCGGGCGAGATCAGCGGGCGCACCGCGGCGATGCGGGTGTCGTCGATGCGGGTGATGTCCTGGGTGGAATCGGCCGCGCCGACCTCGCGGTCGTGCAGGGGATCGTCAATGCGGGTCAAGGGAAGCTCCGTGCCATAGATGCGGAAAGACCGCCATTATCGCACCCCCGACCGCCCGAAGGTTGCCATCCTCCGTCCGATGGCGCAGGCCGGCGGGCGCCGCGCCATCGGCCATGCGTGCGCCTTCAGTCCCGAATTTAAGCCTATCAGCGGTGAATTTGCATTAACCCGTCGGCATGGCGGACACGGCGCGCGCGGATGCCGTAGCATTGGGGGCAGACAAGATACGCAGGCTCCAGGACAGCGCAAGATGCCCAAGACCGAAGCCGGCCCCGCCCGTCGCATCCTCCTGGTCGAGGATCATCCGGTCGAGCGCGCCTATCTGCAGAACATGCTCCTGGCCCTGGGCTGCCGCCGCGTCGCGGGCGTGGGCAGCGGCGCCGAGGCGCTGGCGGCCCTGACGCGCCAGTCCTACGACGTGCTGATCAGCGACATCGCCATGGGCGAGGGCGATGGCACCCGTCTGCCCAACGAGCTGCGCAGGCTGATGGACTCGGGCCGTCTGAAGCGCATGCCTCCCATCATCTGGATCAGCAATCTCAGCGACGAGCTGCGGCATTCGCATGTGCGGCTGGCCTTGCAGGCGGGCTGTCCGTCGGCGCAGGCGCTGGCCAAGCCGGTGTCGCGCTCGGTCATGCAGCAGGCGTTGAAGACGGCGCTGCACGATATCGACGATCCCGACCTGTCCGGCCGCGCCTCGGCCGGTCCGGCGCCCACGCGGGCCGAGTTGCGCCGCGCGCTGGGCACGGGCGAGGGCATGAGCGTGGTGCTGCAGCCGCAGCTCAACCTCACCACCGGCCGCATGGTGTCGGCCGAGGCGCTGTCGCGCTGGGACCATCCGACGCTGGGCACGATCTCGGCCGGCGACTTCGTGCCGGCCGCGCACAGGCTGGGACTGGATCGGGTGCTGTTCGAACGGGTCACGGGGCAGGTGCTGGAGGTGCTGCGCCGCATGCACGGCGAGCGGATCGAGGTGCCCATCGCCATCAATGCCTCGGCGGCCACCTTGTGCTCGCCGGACCTGCCGGCGCAGCTTGAGCAGCTGGTGGCGCGGGCGGGGCTGCCGGCGCGGCTGGTGAAGGTGGAGCTGACCGAGGATGAGCCGGTGAAGGACTGGCTGGCCCTGTCCTCGGTGCTGAACCTGCTGCGGGTGCGCGGCTTCGAGCTGGCGATGGACGATTTCGGCGCCGGCATCGCATCCATGCGGCTGTTCTCGGCCATGCCCTTCACCGAACTGAAGATCGACCGCGACTTCATCGTCCACATGCATCGCGAGCCGGCCTCGCGCGCCGTGGTGGCGGCCGCCATCGAAATGGGGCGGGCGCTGGGACGCCGGGTGATCGCCGAGGGCGTGGAGCAGGAGCGCGACATCCTGCTGTTGCGCGAGCTGGGCTGCGAGCTGGCCCAGGGCTTCGGCATCTCGCCGCCGCTCGCGCCCGACGCGTTCATCGCGTTCCGGCGCCAGCACTGAGGCCGGCGCCGGAACCTGGCGTCAAAGGCCGGACACTTCGATATTGCCCGGGTAGTCGACCGAGAACTTCAGCACGGCCTCGCGCGATTTGCCGGGCTCCAGTTCCCAGTTCCAGACCAGCTTGCCGTCGTCCTCGCGCTTGATGTCGCGCTCGGACGGCGACAGCAGCTTGACCTCGATCTTCTCGTTGCGCGAGACCGGCAGCCGGTCCTTGAACGAGACCTGCTCCTTGGTCGACTTGTTGTTCTTGACCGTGATCTTGTACTCATAGGTCACGCGCTTGCCGTTGCCGGAGAAGCCGGTGCTTTCGGTGTAGCGGTTGACCAGCTGGCGCTTGACCGAGATGCCTTCGTCCGCGCCCATCGCCAGCTCCAGCTTTTCGCCGGGCATCACGGCCTTGAGCCGGCTGGACGCCACGAAGGCGTCATCCAGGAAGGTGTTGAGCGTGCCGGCCAGGAAGGGCATCTCGGTGCCGTTGCTGGCATGCGCGGTCAGGAAGGCCGCTTCGCGCAGCGACGGCGTGGATTGATACTGCAGCGTCGCCGGCAGCTTGACCGTGGTGATGGCCACGCGCTGCGTGCTGTTGTCCGACGGCAGCGTGACGGGCGCCTGGATCTGGAACGAGGCGCTGGTGGCGCCCGACTGGAGCTCGGCGGTTGCGGATGCCACCGCTTCGGGCTGGGGCTCGGGCTGCGCCGCGGCGTCGAAGGCCTGTTCCTGCACGGCCATCTTCTGGCGCGCCATCTGGCGCGCTTCGCTCGCCGCGGCCGGCGCGGGACGCGGCGCCGCCGCGGGCATGGGAGGCGGCGGAGCCGCCACGTCCACGACCCAGGGCGTCAGCGCCGGCGCGCCGCCGCCCAGCGAGGGACGGGCGGTCGACAGGGTGAGCTTGACCTTGTTCCAGTCTTCGCCGGTGGTCTGGTTGATGACGCCGAAATAGCCCAGATCCACGCTGCGGTCGGAGGCGCGCAGGCGCGCGTCGTAGGCCGGCGTCCACTGGGCGCCGGCAACGGCATAGGAGAGATTCAGGTCCAGCTTGCCGGGGCGCGCCAGCATCACGCGCAGCGTCACGGTCTTGCTGCGGCGACCCTGGCGGTCTTGCAGCTGGCTGTACTCATTGGCCAGCGCCTGCCGCTCGTGCTCGATGTCGGTGCGCTGTTCCTCCACGCGCCGCAGCCCGGCCAGCGCTCGGCTCAGCGTGTCGGCGCTCAGCGACTGGACCGCCTTGAGTTCATCGAGCGAGGGGCGGGCGCCGTCCTTGCCGGGCTGGGTGGCGCCTTGCTGGATCAGGGCCACCAGTTCGCGCTGGTTCTCCAGCACGGCGGCCTCGTCGTCCAGCGCGGCCTTCTTGTTGTCGAGCTGATTGATCTGCAGCTCGAGCTGCCTGAGGCGTTCGTTGGGCGTGTTCGCCTCGTAGGCGGTGCGCACCTTCACATCCAGCAGCGTGGCCTGGCCGGTGCTCTTGGCCGCGACCTGCAGGGAGTTGTCCTGCAGCGAGGCGGGCAGCTTGTCCAGCACCAGCTCGTGCTCGCCGGCGGCCAGCTCGGTGCTGGCCTGGCGGGTGACGACGGCGCGGTCCTGGTAGACCGTCACGGCGCCGATGGCCGAGGGCAGGGCGGCGGCCGCGCTCAGGCCGGGGAGGGTGGCGATGGACAGAGCCAGGAGGGTACGTCGCATGGTGGCGCCTATTGATCTGTGGAATCGGAAGCGGCGCGGACGGACTCGCCCTGCGCCGGGGGCTAAATGTACACGGCGCGCAAGGGGCGGGCTTTACAGAAGGTGGCAAACGAAACCATGCGATACCGCCCCGATTGCCGGGGCGTCAGGGCGCGGCTTTTCTATTCCTGGATCACGGCCGTCGCGGGCGTGTCGGCCCGCAGCGTGGCGCCCATGCCCTGGCTCAGCATCGACAGCAGCAGGGCGGGAGCCATGTTGAGCTGGGCCAGCAGCACGCTGCAGCGGGCCAGCCTGGCCAGGTCTTCGTGATTCTGGCGTGTCAACCATGCGCAGGCCTCGGCCGACAACTGCATGCCGGCGATGGCGGCGGCGTTGCCGCTGCGCGCGATCCGCTGCAACAGCAGCAGATACATGAGGTTGGTTTCGTGGATGTCGCGCAGAAGTTCGGTGGATCTCGGCATCGGGCACCCCTTACTTCGTTGTGTCCGCGGACCGGATTCGTGGCAGGCGCGGAGCAAGGCGCGGCGCGTCCTTGGAAGGGCGTCTGCGCAAGCCTGTCGCTGGCCTGGCTGCCGATATGGTTTGTCGATCATATTTAAGCGACCGGGGGCCGTCAGTAATGGATTTCCCTGTGTTCAATTCATACATATGTTAATTTTGTAAAAGAGACTAATTCGCATTTATAATGCCGCCCATGTCCAGCGGCGCATGCCGTCCGCCGGGCTGTCTCCTTCCTCCAGCAGCCGGGGTGCGCGATGGGTCTTTCTTCCGATGAGCGTCAGCAATTGCAGCGCGAGCATGCCGCCTTGCTCGCGGCCTACGGACGCGTGCAATCGCATTGCAGCCGGCTGCTGGCCACGCAGGCCGGACGCATCGAGCGGCTGGAAAGCGAAAACCTGCAACTGCGCGCCCGCCTGATACGCAATGAGACCTTGCTGTCCTGGGAGCGCGAGGACCGCGCGGCGTTGGAGCGCGCCGTGCCGGGATTGCCGCGCCGCGCGGCCCTGGCGCGCCGCGTCGGCCAGTTGATGGAGAGGGTGCAGGCGCTGATGCGTGAGCGCCTGGCCTGGCAGGACAGGCTGGTCGCGCCGGCCCCTTCAACCGTGGCGCGGCGACCCGAGGCGCCACCGCGCCAGGCGCCGGCCGTCGCCGTCGCGCTGCGCGAGAAGTCCGTGCTGTGCGTGAGCGAGGACGCGATGGCCCTGATGCTGACCCGCAAGGTGGTCGAAATGGCCGGCGGCCGCTACCAGGGCCGCAGCGGCAAGGAAGACGCCGATACGCTGGAGGCCAGCCTGGTCGCGGCCGATCTGGTGATCTGCCAGACCGGTTGCGTCAGCCACGGCGCCTATTGGCGGGTGCGCGACCATTGCACGCGCACCGGCAAGGAATGCGTGCTGGTGGACAGGCCCGAGGCGCTCGACTGCCTGCGGCCGGCGGAAACGGCGGGGCGCTGACGGCGCCGTCCGCGCCTGCCGGCGCGCCGGTTCAGTCCGCTCCGGCCGGCCGTGACGCCCGCGCACGGCGCAACAGCGGCACCGCGCCCAGGGCGCACAGCGCCATCACCAGGAAGCCGCCGGGCGCATAGTGCCGGTACAGCGCGCCGCCCAGCTGGATGCTGGCGAACATGAAGACCCCGCCCGACAGCAGCGCGTACAGCGCGATCGCCGAGGTCTTGGCCGTGGCCGGCGCGCGCGCGGCGATGTGCCACATGATGGCCGCGTTGTTGCCGGCCAGCGTGAAGCATTGCAGCAGCTGCAGGGCGGCGATCGCCGCGGGGTCGGCGGTCAGCGCCAGCCCGGTCCACCGGATCGCCGTCATGACGGCCGATATCAGGATCAGCCGTGGCGCGCCGACGCGCGCCAGCGCCTTGGGCGCGGCGAAGAAGAACAGCACCTCGCTGACCACGCCCACCACCCACAATAGTGATATCAGCGCGGTGGACAGGCCCTGGGCCGTCCAGTGCAGCGTCGAATAGGAATACAGGAAGCCGTTGCTGGCCTGCACCAGCGAGGCGGCGGCGATGCACAGCAGCAGCGGGCGGTCGCGCAGCACGGCGCGCATGGGCGTGACGCCCGGCGTCGCGGGCGCGGCGTCCAGCGCGGGCCGCGCGGCCCGGGGCAGCAGCCGCAGCATGGCCAGGCAGGCCACGATCATCAGCATGGGCAGCCACATCACCCAGTTCACGCCGTGGGTCTTGATCAGGTAGCCGCCGCTGACCGTCATCAAGGCGAAGCCCAATGAGCCGCAGGCGCGGATGATGGTGTACGAATTGCCCTGGCCGCGTCCGCTGGCGATCGCCATGCGGTCCAGCAGCGGCAGCACCGAGGGGAAGACGGCGTTCAGCAGCAGCGTGACGGCGAACAGCCAGGCCGGCGTGGCGGCCAGCGGATAGCAGGCGTAGAGCAGCAGCGAGCCGATCAACGCCGCCGCGATCAGCGCATGGGCGCGGCCGGTCTGGTCGGCGACGTGGGCGACGGCGGGGGTGGACAGGATCTTGGGCAGCAGCGCAGTGGCGACGATCAGGCCGATGAAGGCGCTGTCCAGGCCGCGCTCGGCGAACCACAAGGGTAGGAAGGGGATGCTGACGCCCTGCAGGCCGTAGTACAGGAAGTAGAACCCGTGCAGGGCGATGGCGCCCTGCCGGGCGTCGGGGTTGCCGCGCATGGCTGGAGGGGGACGAAGGCAGGAATGAAGCCGCGTAGCATACTCCTCCCGCCCGGTCCCGTGCCTTGACGCCTACCAGGGCAGCGGGGCCTTTTCGCCGTTGCCGTGCTCGCCGTAGTAGATGGACGGCAGGAAGCGCGACAGGTAGGTGAATTCGGTATAGCAATGCCGCAGCAGCGCCAGGCCCAGCTCGTCCGCCGCGTCGCGCTCGGGCTGCGCGCTGGACTTGCCCAGGTAGAAGCGGCTGCGCAGCACGCAGCCGAAGGGCGTGTCGCGCGCCAGGTGCACCATGTCGCCGTCCAGCGGATCGCCGTGCGCGTCCAGCTGCGCGTGGTCGCCGAAGCCGATGCGCGCATAGACGGCGGCCGAGACGTCGCCGGCCTCGGTGGCGGCGCGCAGCCGGGCGTCGCCGAACGCCTCGGCCGGATCATGGAACTTCAAGCGCGCCGCGACGGGCGGGATGTCGGCCAGCGATTCGACCGCGTGGATCGACGCGCCCACATAGCTTTCACCGCGCCGCCAGTGGCTGTTCCAGCCACGATGCTCGACGTGGTCGTGCGGATGCCACCACTTGATGTGCTGGGTGGTTTCGAAGAACTTGAACCACCAGTCCAGCATGCGGCCCTTGCAGCCGTGCAGGTCCGTGCGCACGGCCACCACCAGCAGGCCGTTGTCCAGGCGGGTGATGCCGGTTTCCAGGCGCAGCGGGGCGGGGTCCAGCAGGGGTTGCAG
>NZ_JAGTJY010000019.1:0-55451 GCF_018195695.1 Achromobacter sp. Marseille-Q0513
GGCCGGCGGCGCGGCCGGCGCCAGGGACGGCCAGGCGGCGGCCAGGGACAGGGTCAGGATCAGCGGGGCAACGCGGCGCATCGGCGCTCCAACGGACTTGCGGGGTTCGCGGGCAATGGTAACAGTCCCGCGATCATCCAAAATCCGCGAAAAACCGGGATCAGGCCGTCAAATCCCCGGCTTGCGCTCGTCCGCCCGGCCCGTGGCGCGGGGACGGGTTATGGGCATATACTTCGCGTTAAATATCCTTGGAATTCGTAGGGCTTTCCCATCGGGCCGGCCCGCGGCTTCCGTCACTCACCCGGAGAGGAGTGTTTCATGGTCAACATGAACCGCCGCCAGTTCTTCAAGGTGACAGGTGCGACGCTGGCAGGCTCCAGTCTGGCATTGCTGGGGGCTGCCCCCGGCACGGCCATGGCGGAAGTCCGTCAGTACAAGCTTGCGCGCATGACCGAAACGCGCAATACCTGTCCCTACTGTTCGGTCGCCTGTGGCCTCTTGATGTACGGCCTGGGCGACGGCGCCAAGAATGCGCGCGCCAGCATCGTCCACATCGAAGGCGATCCCGATCACCCCGTCAACCGCGGCACGCTCTGTCCCAAGGGCGCGGCCCTGATCGACTTCATCCACAGCCCCAACCGCCTGAAGTACCCGGAATACCGGGCGCCCGGTACGGACAAGTGGGTGCGGATGTCGTGGGACGACGCCCTGACGCGCATCACCAAGCTCATGAAGGCCGACCGCGACGCCAACTTCGTCGAGAAGACGGAAGACGGCAAGACGGTCAACCGGTGGCTGACCACCGGCATGCTGGCCGCCTCGGCAAGCAGCAACGAGGTGGGCTACATCACGCACAAGACCGTGCGCAGCATGGGAATTCTGGCATTCGACAACCAAGCCCGTGTCTGACATGGCCCGACGGTGGCAGGTCTTGCCCCGACGTTTGGCCGTGGAGCGATGACGAACCATTGGGTCGACATCAAGAACGCGGACGTAGTACTGATCATGGGCGGAAATGCCGCCGAGGCCCACCCTTGCGGGTTCAAATGGGTCACGGAAGCCAAAGCCCACAACAAGGCGAAACTCATCGTCGTGGACCCGCGCTTCACGCGCTCGGCGTCCGTGGCGGACTTTTACGCGCCCATACGCACCGGCACCGACATCATCTTCCTGGGTGGCGTCATCAAGTACCTGTTGGATCACGACAAGATCCAGCACGAGTACGTGCGCAACTACACGGACTTCTCCTTCATCGTGCGCGAGGACTTCGCGTTCGACGCGGGCCTGTACTCGGGCTACAACGCCGAGAAACGCAGCTATGACAAGTCGAGCTGGGACTACGAGCGCGGCGACGACGGCTACGTCAAGACCGATCCCTCGCTGGAACACCCGCGCTGCGTCTACCAGCTGCTGAAGAAGCACTACTCGCGCTACACCGAGGAAATGGTCGAGCGCGTCTGCGGCACGCCCAAGGACAAGTTCCTGAAGGTCTGCGACATGCTGGCCTCGACGGCGACCAAGAACCGCGCCGCCACCATCCTGTACGCGCTGGGCTGGACGCAGCACTCCATCGGCTCGCAGATCATCCGCACCGGCGCGATGGTGCAGCTGCTGCTGGGCAACATCGGCATCGCCGGCGGCGGCATGAACGCGCTGCGCGGGCACTCGAACATCCAGGGCCTGACCGATCTGGGCCTGATGTCGAACCTGCTGCCCGGCTACATGACGCTGCCCAACGAGCCCGAGCAGGACTACGGCAAGTACATCGCCGCGCGCGCCTCCAAGCCGCTGCGTCCGAACCAGCTCAGCTATTGGCAGAACTACGCCAAGTTCCACGTCAGCCTGATGAAGGCCTGGTGGGGCAAGTCCGCCACGGCCGAGAACAACTGGGCCTTCGACTACCTGCCCAAGCTCGACAAGCTCTACGACATGCTGCAGGTCTACGAGCTGATGAACCAGGGCAAGATGAACGGCTACCTGGCGCAGGGCTTCAACCCGCTGGCCGCCGCGCCCAACAAGGCCAAGCTGACCGCGGGCTTCTCCAAGCTCAAGTACCTGGTCATCATGGACCCGCTGGTCACGGAGACCTCCGAGTTCTGGCGCAACGCGGGCGAGGCCAACGATGTGGATCCGACCAAGATTCAGACCGAGGTCTTCCGCCTGCCGACCACCTGTTTCGCCGAGGAAGACGGCGCGCTGGTGAACTCCGGGCGCTGGCTGCAATGGCACTGGAAGGGCGCCGAGCCTCCGGGCGAGGCCAAGAGCGACATCGAGATCATGTCGCTGATCTTCACGCGCCTGCGCAAGATGTACCAGGACGACGGCGGCAAGTATCCCGACCCCATCGTCAACCTGTCGTGGCCGTATTCCAACCCGCAGAGTCCGACGGCCGAGGAACTGGCCAAGGAATACTCGGGCAAGGCGCTGGCCGACCTGGCCGATCCCAAGGATCCGACCAAGATCACGCGCAAGGCCGGCGAGCAGCTGGCTGCCTTCGCCGAGCTGCGCGACGACGGTTCCACCGCCAGCGGCTGCTGGATCTTCGCCGGCGCCTGGAGCCCGGCGGGCAACCTGATGGCGCGCCGCGACAACAGCGATCCCACCGGCATCGGCCAGACCCTGAACTGGGCCTGGGCGTGGCCGGCCAACCGCCGCATTCTCTACAACCGCGCGTCCTGTGACGTGTCGGGCAAGCCCTTCGACCCGCGCCGCAGCCTGATTTCCTGGAACGGCAAGAGCTGGGGCGGCGCCGACATCCCGGACTTCAAGGCCGACGAGAATCCGGAAGGCGGCATGGGGCCGTTCATCATGAACCCCGAGGGCGTGGCGCGCTTCTTCGCCCGCGCGGGCATGGCCGAGGGTCCGTTCCCCGAGCACTACGAGCCGTTCGAGACGCCGCTGGGCTACAACCCGCTGCATCCCAAGGCCAAGGGCGTGACCAGCAACCCGGCCGCGCGCGTGTTCAAGGACGACCTGGCGGCGATGGGCACGGTGGACAAGTTCCCGTTCGTGGCCACCACCTACCGCCTGACCGAGCACTTCCACTACTGGACCAAGAACGTCCGCATCAACGCGATCCTGCAGCCCGAGCAGTTCGTCGAGATCGGCGAGGCGATGGCCAAGGAACTGGGCATCGCCAACGGCCAGCGCGTGAAGGTGTCCTCGAACCGCGGCTACATCAAGGCCGTGGCGCTGGTGACCAAGCGGCTGCGCGCGCTGACGATCGAAGGCAAGACCGTGCACCACGTGGGCATACCGATCCACTGGGGTTTCGTGGGCATCGCCAAGCCGGGCTTCCTGACCAACACCCTGACGCCGTTCGTGGGCGACGGGAACTCCCAGACGCCGGAGTTCAAGTCGTTCCTGGTCAACGTCGAAAAGGCATAACAGGAGACCGACATGGCTATGCAATCCCTGGACATCAAGCGGCGCTCCGCCACCACCACCCCGCCGCCCGGCATCCGCGAGCCGTCCGTCGGCTCGGTCGCCAAGCTGATCGACGTTTCCAAGTGCATCGGCTGCAAGGCATGCCAGGCCGCGTGCATGGAATGGAACGACCTGCGCGACGAGGTCGGCACCAACGTGGGCGTCTATGACAACCCGGCCGACCTGACCGAGCATTCCTGGACCGTCATGCGCTTCTCCGAATACGAGAACACGCAGGGCGACCTGGAATGGCTGATCCGCAAGGACGGCTGCATGCACTGCGAGGATCCCGGCTGCCTGAAGGCCTGTCCTTCGCCGGGCGCGATCATCCAGTACAACAACGGCATCGTGGACTTCCACGAAGAGAACTGCATCGGTTGCGGCTACTGCATCACCGGCTGTCCGTTCAACGTGCCGCGCATCTCGAAGAAGGACAACAAGGCCTACAAGTGCACCCTGTGCTCCGACCGCGTCGCGGTCGGCCAGGAGCCGGCCTGCGTGAAGTCCTGTCCCACCGGCGCCATCGTGTTCGGCACCAAGGAGGACATGAAGCAGCACGCGGCCGAGCGCATCGAGGACCTGAAGTCGCGCGGCTTCGAGCAGGCCGGGCTGTACGATCCGCAGGGCGTGGGCGGCACCCACGTCATGTACGTGCTGCACCACGCCGACCAGCCGGGGCTGTACCACGGGCTGCCGAAGGATCCGCACATCAGCCCGATGGTGTCGCTGTGGAAGGGCATCGCCAAGCCTTTGGGCGTGGCGGCGATGGCGCTGACCGCGCTGGCGGGCTTCTTCCACTACGCCCGCGTCGGCCGCAACGAGGTGCACGAGGAAGACGAACGCAAGGCCGAAGAGGAGGCTCGCCATGAGTGACAGCCAATCCCGCGACCACCGCGGCAACCGCCTGATCAAGCGCTACTCGCCCGGTGAACGCACCAACCACTGGGCCATCGCGCTGACCTTCATCCTGCTGGCGCTGTCCGGCCTGGCGCTGTTCCATCCGGCCTTCTTCTGGCTCTCGAACCTGTTCGGCGGCGGTCCCTGGACCCGCATCCTGCATCCGTTCATCGGGCTGGTGATGTTCTTCTGCTTCGTGGTCTTCGCCGGCCACATGTGGCGCAACAACATCATGACGAAGGCCGACCGCCAGTGGCTGAGCCAGCTGGACGACGTGATCGACAACCGCGAGGAAAAGCTGCCCGAGGTCGGCAAGTACAACGCCGGCCAGAAGCTGCTGTTCTACGTGCTGATCCTGTGCATGCTGGGCCTGTTCGTCAGCGGCATCGTGATCTGGCGCGAATACTTCGCGTTCTACTTCCCGATCTGGGCCATCCGCGCCGCCTCGGTGCTGCATGCCGTTTGTGCGCTGGTGCTGATTTGCGCGATCATTGTGCATATTTACGCGGCGATCTGGGTCAAGGGTTCCTTGACGGCGATGCTGCGGGGCCATGTGACGGCAGGCTGGGCGTGGAAGCATCATCGCGCCTGGTTCCGCGAGCAGCTCAGGAAGCCCGCGGGCAAGTAGCCCGTCGCCTTCCCCGACCGGACCGGTCGCACGGCTGCCCGTCCCCCACGCGGGGCGGGCAGCCGTGTTCGTTTTCTTGGAGACGCAATTGCAGCGAATTCTTCCGCGCGGCGAGATCGAAGCGCTAGACCACAACCGCATTCCCCGCATCCAGCTGCCCGAGCGCGCCGGCGTGTTCGCCACGCGCGCCGCGCGCCTGCGCCATCTGGCGGCCGAAAGCCCGGTGGGCGACTACCTGCGGCTGATGGCCGACCTGGTCGACGCCCAGCACCGCGCCTTGCAGGATTGCCAGCCGCCCGGCGCCGACGAGGACCGCATCTCGCTGGCCCAGGCCCATGGCATGCCGCCGCTGCAGGCGGTAGGCTGGCCGCGCGACCCGCTGTGGCGGGCCATCCTGGCGCGCCTGGTCGACGAGGTCGCCCAGGCGCCCGGCACGCCCGCCGAGGCCGCCGAGGTCTGCGCCGCGCTGCGCCGCGCCGTGGACGAGGACCCCGAGGCGCTGGAGGATCTGGCCGAGGCCGTGCTGGCCGAGCAGGACCATGGCGTCGACGGCGCCGCCGCGCCCTTCGTCATGGCGGCCTTGCAGGTCTACTGGACCAGCCTGGCCAGCCGTTTCGACGAAAAGCTGCTGCCGGTGGCCAGCCCGTTCGGCGTCTGCCCGGTCTGCGCCAGCCTGCCGGTGGCCAGCATCGTGCGCGTGGGCGGCCAGTTCGAGGGCTACCGCTACCTCTGCTGCAGCCTGTGCTCGACCCAGTGGCACATGGTGCGCGTGAAGTGCTCGCACTGCGAGGACGTGGAGTCGGTGGCCTACCAGGCCATCGAAGGCCGCTCCGAGGCCATCAAGGCCGAAACCTGCGACCACTGCCACAGCTATCGCAAGATCTTCTACCAGGACAAGGACCTGCACGTCGAGCCGGTGGCCGACGACCTGGCCAGCCTGATGCTGGACGTGCTGGTCGGCGAGGCCGGCTACGCCCGCGCCAGCGGCAATCCCTTGCTGTGGAACGGCGCGGAGGAAGAATGAGCGCCGTCCCGCCGTCCGCTGGCGCCGGCCAGGCCGCCGCCGTTTCCGACATCCCTGCGCTCGACCGGCTGCTGAACGCCGACGCGCTGCGCCCGGCGCTGGACGCCCACGGCCGCACGCAGGTGGTGGCGGCGCTGCGCCAGGACCTGGACGCGCTGCGCCAGCGCGCGCTGCAGGGCGGCCTGGCGCGCGCCGAGCTGGACGCGGCGGCCGTGGCGGGCCGCGTGGACGCCGCCCTGGCCCGCGCCACGGCGCCGCGCCTGCGCGCCGTGCACAACCTGACCGGCACCGTGCTGCACACCAACCTGGGCCGCGCGCTGCTGCCCGATGAGGCCGTGGCCTCGGTGCTGCGCGCGCTGACCTCGCCGGCCAACCTGGAGTTCGACTTGGACACGGGCGGACGCGGCGACCGCGACGATCTGGTCGAGGGCCTGCTGCGCGAGCTGACCGGGGCCGAGGCGGCCACCGTGGTCAACAACAATGCTGCCGCCGTGCTGTTGATGCTCAACGCGCTGGCGGACCGGCGCGAAGTGGTGGTGTCGCGCGGCGAGCTGGTCGAGATCGGCGGTGCCTTCCGCATCCCCGACATCATGAAGCGCGCCGGCGCCAAGCTGGTCGAGGTGGGCACCACCAACCGCACCCACGCCGCCGATTACGAGAACGCCATCGGCCCGCGCACCGCGATGCTGATGAAGGTGCATTGCAGCAATTACGCCGTCACCGGCTTCACCAAGAGCGTGAGCGTGGCCGAGGTGGCCGCCATGGCGCATGCGCGCGGCCTGCCGGCCACGGTGGACCTGGGCAGCGGCACGCTGGTGGACCTGGCCCAGTTCGGCCTGCCGAAAGAAGACACCGTGCGCGAGACCATCGCCGCCGGCGCCGACCTGGTCACTTTCAGCGGCGACAAGCTGCTGGGCGGCCCGCAGGCCGGCCTGCTGGTGGGCCGCGCCGACCTGATCCGCAAGATCAAGAAGAACCCGCTCAAGCGCGCGCTGCGCGTGGGCAAGCTGACCCTGGCCGCGCTGGAGCCGGTGCTGGCCCTGTACCGCGCGCCGGAATTCCTGGCCGACCGCCTGACCACGCTGCGCCTGCTGACGCGGCCGCAGCGCGAGATCCAGGCGCTGGCCGAACGGTTGCGCGGCGCGCTGGCGCACGCGGCCGGTTCCGCCTTCGAGGTCGAGGCCGTGCCCATGTACAGCCAGATCGGCAGCGGCGCGCTGCCGGTGGACCAGCTGCCCAGCTACGGGCTGGCGGCGCGCCATCGCGGCCCCGGCCGGCCGGGACGGCACCTGGACAGGCTGGAAGCCGCGCTGCGCGGCCTGCCGGTGCCGGTGATCGGCCGCATCGCCGACGACGCGCTGTGGCTGGACCTGCGCTGCCTGGAGGCGCGCGACGAGGCCGCCTTCGCCGCGCAGCTGGCGGAGCCCATCCTGTGATCGTCGGCACCGCGGGCCATATCGACCACGGCAAGACCACGCTGGTGTGCGCCCTGACGGGCGTGGACACCGACCGCCTCAAGGAAGAAAAGGCGCGCGGCATTTCCATCGAGCTGGGCTATGCCTACACGCCGCTGGACAATGGCGACGTGCTGGGCTTCATCGACGTGCCCGGCCACGAGAAACTGGTGCACACCATGGCGGCCGGCGCCAGCGGCATCGACTTCGGCCTTTTGGTCGTGGCGGCCGACGACGGCGTCATGCCGCAGACGCGCGAGCACCTGGCCATCCTGTCCTTGCTGGGCGTGGCGCGCGGCGCGGTGGCGCTGACCAAGGCCGACCGCGCCGACGCGGCGCAGCTGGCGGCGGCGCGCGACGGCATCGCCGCGCTGACGGCGGGCACCTTCCTGGACGGCGCGCCGGTGTTCGAGCTGTGCGCCGCGCAGGCCGGCGACGCCGGCACGGAACGGCTGCGGCTTCATCTGCACGAGGCGGCCCAGGCGCTGGGCCAGCGTCGCGACGACGGCCTGTTCCGGCTGGCAGTGGACCGCGTTTTCACGCTGGCGGGCCACGGCACGGTGGTGACCGGCACGGCGCACGCGGGCCTGGCGCGGGCCGGCGACGAAAGCGCCGACCTGCGGCTGATGCCGGCCGGCGAACGGCTGCGGGTGCGCGGCATCCATGCGCAGAACCGGCCCAGCGAGACCGGCGCGGCCGGGCAACGCTGCGCGCTCAACCTGGCCGGCATCGACAAGAATGCGATCGCGCGGGGCGACTGGGTGGCGGACGCGCGCTGCTTTCTGCCGTCGCGCCATGTGGATGTCGAACTGACGCTGCTGCCTGGCGGCGAGGCCGATGCCGCCGGCGCGGCCGGCACGGTGCGCGCCTGGACGCCGCTGCATGTGCATATCGGCGCGGCCCGCCATCTGGCGCATGCCGTGCCGCTGTCGGCGGAAACGCTGGCGCCGGGCCAGTCCGGCTGGGCGCAGCTGGTGTTCGACTCGCCGGTCTGCGCCATGCCCGGCGACCGCTACATCGTGCGCAATGCACAGGCTACACGCACCGTGGGCGGCGGCCGCGTGCTCGATCCCAATGCGCCGGACCGCAAGCGGCGCGCGCCAGCGCGGCTGCAATGGCTGCGCGCGCTGGCGGCGATGCTGGACGGCGCGGATCTCGCGCCGCTGCTGGAACAGGCGGCGCTGGGCCTGGACGAAGCCGCCTTGCAGCGCCTGACCGGCCGCGACGCGCGCGCGCTGGCCGCGCCTCCCGGGGCGCAATGGCTGGCCGGCCGCACGCCGCAGGCGCCCCGCACGCTGATCCTGGCCACGCATTGGGACGCGCAGCGCGCCAAGGCCGAACAGGCGCTGGCGGCCTTCCACCAGGCCGCGCCGGACGAGCCCGGCCCGGACGGCGCGCGGCTGCGCCGCATGGCGCTGCCGGCCATGGGGGAGGCCTTGTGGCAGGTGCTGCTGGATGATCTGCAAGCAGAAGGGCGGATCGCGCGCAACGGTCCCTGGCTGCATCTGCCGGGCCATGCCGCGACGCTGTCCGACGATGAAACCGCGCTGGCCGGCGCGCTGCTGCCGCTGCTGGCCGAGGGCCGCTACGACCCGCCCTGGGTGCGCGACCTGGCGCGCCTGCGCGGCGAGCCGGAAGAGCGCGTGCGGCTGCTGCTGCGCAAGCTGCTGCGGCGCGGCGAGGTGGCGCAGGTGGTGAAGGACCTGTTCTATCACCGCGACCGCGTGCGCGAGCTGGCAGCGCTTGCGCGCGGATTGGCGGCCGCGCCCGCCGGGCTCAACGCCGCGGCGTTCCGCGACGCGACCGGCCTGGGCCGCAAGCGCGCCATCCAGATCCTGGAGTTCTTCGACCGCGTCGGCTACACGCGGCGCGTGCGCGACAACCACGTGCTGCGCGGCGCCTACGCGCTTGGGCAGGACGAGGCAGAGCCGGTATCATAGGCGGGCCTTCGCGGAAGGCATCCGTGCCCGGCGGCACGGCCGGGCTTCAAACCCGGTTGGGGGCGTCAGACGTTCCCAGGTAGGTTCGACTCCTGCTGCCTTCCGCCATCCCTCTTGTGCCAGCTGCCGCGCGTCGGCGCTTCAGGCCCGCAGCATGCGCGTGACCACGCCGCTGACGCGGTCCGCCTTCCAGTCCAGTTCGCCCAGATGCCATTGGCGCGCCGCGCCGCTTCGGTCGATCAGGTAGTTGGCCGGCAGTCCCACCGCATTCCATGCCTTGGCCGCCGCGCTGTTGCGGTCGTGCAGCACCGCGCCGGCGACCGGCCATTTGGCGAGAAAGGTGCTGACCTTCGCCAGCGACTCGCCCACGTTCACCGCGACCAGCCGCAGCCCTTCCTCGCGGTGCCGCCGCGCCATCGCAGACATCAGCGGGATTTCGTCGCGGCAGGGATCGCACCAGGTGGCCCAGAAGCTCAGCAGCACGACATTGCCGCGCCAGGCCGAGAGCTTGTGTTCGCGGCCGGATAGGTCGGGCAGGATCAGCGGCGGCGTGGATGAGGTCCAGGCCGCCCAATCCGGGCCGGTGGCGGACTTGAGCGCATCGTCCGAGGCGGCGCGCGCCGCCAGCGGCAGCGCGGCCAGCGCGAGGCCCGATTGCAGGAAGTGGCGGCGGCTGAACAAGTCGGGCGGTCCGTGGCGGTCAGGCCGGGAGCTGGCGCGCCGTCAGGCGGTAGCGGAAGCTGTCGGGGTCCAGGCTGTCCATGCGCCCGGCGGCCGTCTCGCCATTGGGATACATCAGGAAAGGAACCGGCCCGAGGCCGGAGCCGGGCAAGGCCACATCGTGGCCGTGGTTGAAGGCCACCCAGTTCATCTCCCAGGCGCCGAACAGCATCACGCGCGCAGCGCGCACCTGTGGATTGTTGAGCGGCAATTCGCCCGGCGGTTCTTCCAGCATCACCTTGCGCACGTCGGCCGGATCGACCGGCACCCAGCCGTGGCTGGCGGCGTAGAACTCGGCGCGGCAGTGCTGGGCGCGGGTCACGTCGCCGGCCTTGCCCAGACTTCTGTAGCCCAGTTGCGAGTCGGCCACGCGCAGGCCGTAGGCGTCGCGCGCGGGGATGCCGGCGGCGCGCGCCAGCGCCACGAACAGCGCATTGATGTCGGCGCACTTGCCGTTCAGGTCATCGGCCGTGAGCATGTAGCGCACGTCGCCCACGCCGCAGCCGCGGGTGGATGCCGTGCGGCAGGTGTTCTCGACCACCCATTCGTAGATCGCGCGCGCCCGCGCCAGGTCGCCGTCGTGGCCGAGCGTGATGCGGTCGGCGGTGGCCTTGACGATGCCGTCGGTGGGCAGCAGCTCGGTGGGCTTGAGATATTCGCGCAGCGTCGCCGCGCTTTCGGGCCGGAAGCCGGCGGGCGCGGGCCGTTCCAGGTCGACGCGGCGGTTGCGCGTCTGGAAGCGGCTGGTGACCGTGATCCTGCGTATGTCCGGATTTTCAGGCCATTGCGCGGCCAGCATGCGCACGCCGTAGCCGGGGGCCTGCGCCAGCCAGGCGGTGCCGCCGCCCTCGATGCGCCAGACGGTCTGCGCGCCGCGCTGGTAGTCGGTGTCGGCGCTGTCGGGCACGGGAATCCACAGGCGGGCCTGGCTGCCGGGGTCTTCGATGCTGATGTCGGCGCTCAGTTCGAAGGTGCGCCAGTCGGCGGAGACGGTGGCGGTACGCTCCTGCGCCAGCGCGGAGCCGGCAAGCGTCGCGCCGGCGGCGCACAGGGCGCCCGAGGCGCCCGTGATACGGAGAAAGTCGCGGCGGTCCATATAGCCCTCACGCACGGTGAAGTGTGGCTGTCGGTGCGCCCTGGCGGGCGGCCGTCCCTTGCTGCCTGCTGCCTGGCCATGATAGGCCCATCATGGGCGCGGTGCTATCCTTTTTCGGTCTACATATGGAGAACCCTATGAACCAGAATGCAGCGGCCCCGGCCGTGCCGCGCCTGACCTCGCTGTCGCATGGCGGCGGCTGTGGCTGCAAGATCGCGCCGGGCGTGCTGTCCGAGCTGCTGGCCCGCTTCGGTCCGGCGGCCACCTATCCCAACCTGATGGTGGGCACCGAGACCGCGGACGACGCCGCGGTCTACAAGCTCAACGACGAGCAGGCGCTGATCGCCACCACCGATTTCTTCATGCCCATCGTCGACGATCCCTACGACTTCGGCCGCATCGCCGCGACCAACGCGCTGTCGGACGTCTACGCCATGGGCGGCACGCCCATCATGGCGCTGGCCATCGTCGGCATGCCGATCAACGTGCTGCCGCACAGCGTCATCGCCGACATCCTGCGCGGCGGCGAATCGGTCTGCGCCGAGGCAGGCATTCCCGTGGCGGGCGGCCACAGCATCGACTCGGTCGAGCCGATCTACGGCCTGGCGGCGATGGGGCTGGTGCATCCCGGACGCGTCAAGCGCAATGCCGATGCGCGCGCCGGCGACGTGCTGATCCTGGGCAAGGCGCTGGGCGTGGGCATCCTGTCCGCCGCGCTGAAGAAAAACCGGCTCGACGAGGCCGGCTACCGCGTCATGATCGACACCACCACGCGGCTGAACCGGCCCGGTGCCGCGCTGGCGGCCCTGGACGGCGTGCATGCCATCACCGACGTGACCGGTTTTGGCCTGCTCGGCCATGCGTTGGAAATGGCGCGCGGCGCGGGCCTGACCGCCCATCTGCGACGCGCTGCGCTGCCCTGGCTGCCGGGCGTGCAGGCCTACGCGGCCGATGGCGTGATCACCGGCGCGTCGGGCCGCAACTGGGCGTCCTATGGCGCCGCGGTGAAGCTGGCCGATGACGTGACGGATGTGGAGCGCGCGCTGTTGACCGATCCGCAGACCTCGGGCGGGCTGCTGGTGGCCTGCGCGCCGGAAGCGACCCAGGCGGTGCTGGACCTGTTCCGCAGCCAGGGCTTCGACCAGGCGGCCGTGGTCGGCGAGATGGGCGCGGGCGCGCCCGAGGTGCGGGTCGGCTGATGCCCGCGCGGGCCGCGCTGGCGCGCGGCCCGATCCCGCCTTATTTGCGCAGGTGGCCCTGCTCCTGCACCTGCAGGTTGATCTGCCACTCCATCAGCGCCGGATAGGCGTTCAGCCTGACGTGTTCCGCCCATTCCTCGGCCGTGGCGTCGCGCTCGGCCGACAGGGCCAGGCCCGACGGGCCGGCCCAGGGCCGGATCCGGCTGGGGCGCTGGGGCTGGTAGGCGCCGGCCTGAGTGAGCATCAGGTAGGGCGCGTTGAAACCGAAGCACCAGCCGCTGTTCGGATGCCGCGACAGCAGGTCGCAGCCGGACTGGAAGTACGGGGCCTGCGACAGGCTCAGCTGGTAGAGCGTCGGCATGATGTCCTTGTGGCTGCCGATCCGCTCGCGGTCGTAGACGGCGTTGGCGCGGTAGGCCGGCGGGGCGTACACATAGAAGGGCACCGCGTGGGCCAGCGCCGCGTCGTTCGGATCCTGGTAGTCCACGCCCAGGATGTTGTGGTCGCCGGTGGCCGCGATGATGGTGCGGGCGCCGGCGGACGAGGCCTTCACGCGCGTGATGAAGCCGCCCAGCTGGTCGTTGGCGTAGCGCAGCGTGCCCAGCACGTCGTCGATGGCGGTCCAGTCGTAGAAATGCTTGGCCCGTGTCGCTTCGTCCAGCGCCAGGCCACGCCCGCCGGCGCCGGGCGGAGGCGTGAAGGGCGGATGATGGGTGGTCGACAGCGCCATGATGAACAGGGGCTGGCCGGCGCGGTCGGCCTCGGCCAGGCGTTCCTCCATGTAGCGGAACATGTATTCGTCGGGCACGCCCCAGGTGCCGATCTGCGCCTCGGGATAGCGCTGGCGCAGCGTCTGCTGGTCGATGAATTCGTGCGCGCCCTGCTGGCGCACGAAGGAGCCCAGGTTGCGCCAGGTGGACGTGCCCGAGGTAACGAACAGCACCCGGTAGCCGCGTTGCAGATACGGCGCGAAGGCATTGCCGGCGAACCTGGCCGATGCCGCCGACGACTGGCCGATGGCCTTCATGGGGCTGCGCACCAGCAGCCGGGCCAGCGAATCGATGGTGCCGTTGCCTTCGGACACGAAGCGGTCGAAGCGCCAGTCGGATTCCCAATGCGGCCGCAGCGCGCCCAGCAGGTCGCGTCCGGGGGCGTCGAGCGAGCTGAGGTGATGGCCCATGCTCTCCATGACCTGCAGCACGACGTGCGGCGGGCGCTCGCGCGCGGCGGGGTTCGATGCCGTGACGGCCATGAAGGGTTCCAGGCCATCGCCGGGGCGGTCCAGGAAGCGCTGGTACAGCAGCTGCCCTTCGCGCTGCGTCACCGGAGAAAAGCGCTTGTCGTTATCGCGGTCGGCCAGGGCCCAGGTGAAGGCCGAGATGCCGTTGGGCGCGATGTCGTTGAGCAGCGCGACGGCGGACAGGTTGGTGTCGTCCTTGTTCAGGGGGAACTTGCTGATCGAGCCGCGGCAGGCCAGCACCGTGATGCCGATGATCAGCAGCAGCCGCAGCGCGCAGGCGATGGCCGAGCGCGGCGTCGGCCGGGCCCGCTCCAGCCGCGCGCGCCATTTCGCGGTCAGCCACCAGGTGGCCGCCAGCACGGCCGACAGCAGCAGGCCGGCGCGCAGCACGGGATAGCCCTGCCACACGGTGCCCAGGACGGCCGAGGTGTCTTCGTCGATCAGGCCGAACACGAAGACGTCGATCGAGCGGGCGAAGGTGGCGTAGTAGAAAACGCTGATCACCGTGGTGGCGGTGAACAGCATGGCCATCACCGCGCCCAGCGCGGACTGCCAGCGCAGCCAGCCGCGTTGCAGCCGGGGAAAGGCGGCGATCGCCAGGCCGGCCAGCAGCGGCGCCGAAAAGGCGATGGCGGCGACCTTGATGTCGAACAGCAGGCCGATGGTCAGCGAGCGGCCGACGTCGGCCGACGAGGCCGTGTACAGCGACGGCGGCGCGTGCTTGGCCAGCAGGTAGGCGCGGCCGGCGAACTGCGCCAGCACGCTGACCAGCCAGGGGGCCAGCAGCAGCAGGAAGGACTGCTGGAAGTTCTGGAACCAGCCTTGCCAGGAAAAAAACGGACGGGAAAGCTTCATCTGCGCCAATAGGTAAAAAAAACCTGCCCACCAACGGCCAGGGCCGGGCGGCGGGATGCTGCGGACTGCTTTGGGGAAAGGCGCGGCTTCAGTGCCGCGCGGGGGCGTGCGGTGCAGGGCGCGTCCGATAGGTTCTTTGCATCATTGCGGAGGCGTTTCGCTGCAGGCCGACGGCATTCTAGCGAAGTCGCGGCCGGTCTTTATAAAGTTCTGTATAAATTTGTCCTCGCGGGCCGCCGCAGGGGTCAGTCCCCCAGGCCGCGCGCCGTGGCCGCTGCCTGTTCCGTCAGCCAGCGCGTCACCACGTCCGCGTCGGGCGTGCTGCGGCGGGCGTTGCGGACCAGCCAGTAGGCGTGCTCGGTGGCGCTGGCGGGCTGCCCGCCCACGGCCGCCAGCCGGCGGTCGGCCAGCATCGGCGCGATCAGCGCCAGGCGGCCCAGCGCGATGCCGTGGCCGGCCAGGGCCGCGTGCACGATCTGGTCGTACTGGTTGAAGCGCAGCATGCCCTTGGGCCGCACGCGCGACAGGCCGCGCGCGCTGAGCCATTCGGACCATTGCAGCCAGGGACGGCTCGGGTCGTCGAATTCCAGCAGCACGTGGCGCTGCAGTTCGCGCGCGTCCAGGCCGCGCACGTCCAGCGTGGGGTGCGCCACCGGCACCACCGATTCGCCGAACATCCAGGCGGCGCCGTCAGGCACGGTGTCGCGCAAGCTGTAGCGGATGGCGATGTCCACGCTTTCGCGGTCGATGTCGATGACCCGGTTGTCGGCCGCCACGCGCACGTCGATGTCCGGGTGCGCCGCCTGGAAGTCGCCCAGGCGCGGCAGCAGCCACAGCGAGGCCACGCCAATGGTGGTGGTGACGGTGACCGGGGTGCGGCGCTCGGGCGCGCGCAGCTGCTCGGTCAGGTCGCCGAGCTGGGCCAGCCAGATATCGGCCATGCGGAACAGCCGGGCGCCTTCCGAGGTGAAGGACACGCTGCGAAAGCCGCGCACCAGCAGCGGCACGCCCAGGTGAGCCTCCAGCGCCCGGATCTGGCGGCTGACCGCGGACTGGGTCACGTGCAGGTCCTCGGCGGCCAGCGTGATGCTCATGCGCCGCCCCACGGCCACGAAGCCTCGGACCAGATCAAGCGGGGGCAGTTTGGCCAGCGGATATGACATTCCTGAAACTCATGCGTAAGGGGTCGAAATATCGCTTGAGCACTATACCGCCTGAAGCGTCCAATATGACCCAGACGATGGGTTCCGTTGTATTTCATGCGAGGGTTCCCGCCGCGATAGCCGTTGCCGTGGCAAGGGGGCGTCATGATCCAGTTATGTTGCACTGCGGGAATGTCATTCCGTTTGGCCGGGCGTTCGACTATGCTGCTCAGACGCGCTTCGGGCCTGCGCATCGTGTGCCACGCCGGCACGCTTTGGGTGTCCGAATACCGCCAACCCGAAGACAGCGTGCTGCATGCGGGAGAGGCCATCACCGTGGACAGCGATCGCGATGTCGTCCTCAGCGGCCTGCCGGATGCGCAGGTCGCGCTAATTCAGGTCGCCGGAGCCCCGTGATGAATGTTCCCCAGCCCGATATGCCGCGCATGCAGATGTGGTTCGATTTCGCCAGCCCGTACAGCTACCTGGCGATCGAGCGCATCGAGGACCTGGCGCGCGACGCCGGGGTGCGCGTGGATCTGCGGCCCTTCCTGCTTGGCCCGATCTTCCAGGCCCAGGGCTGGAACGACACGCCGTTCCGGCTGTTCCCGGGCAAGGGCGCCTATATGATGCGCGACATCGCGCGCCTGGCCGACAAGTACGGCGTGACCTATCGCCGTCCGCGCCTGTTCCCGCGCATCAGCGTGCTGCCGGCGCGCATCGCGCTGATGGGACAGGATGAATCCTGGGGCCGCGATTTCTGCCTGGCCGTGTTCCGCGCCAATTTCCAGCATGACCTGGACATCCAGGCCGAGGACGTGGTCCACGACCTGCTGCGGGACCTGGCGCTGGACGCGGACGCGCTGATCGGGCGCGCCAAGACCGAGGCCGTCAAGGAATCGTTGCGCCGCCAGGTCGACCGCGCCCGCAATCTGGGCCTGTTCGGCGCGCCCACCTTTTTCGTCGGCGACGAGATGTTCTGGGGCAACGACCGGCTCGAGGATGCGCTGGAATGGGCGCAGCAGGGCCGTCCGGTTGCTCGCGTCACGGCCCGCGTCGCCGCGTCGGCCTGATAGGGCCGTTTCATCCGCTTGATGGCCGCGCCTCGCGCCTGCACGAGGCCGTGCCCACCGTTTTTCCCACCCCTTCAGCCTAGCAATGAAGAATTCCAGCAGTCCCTTGCGCGGCGCGCCCATGCCGGGCGGCCGTTCGTTCACCCAATTCCGCGCCGCGCGCATCCGCCGCGTCGCGTTCCAGTGGAAACAGTCCGGATCCGGCGACGCCGTGCCGCAGGGCAAGCAGGGGCCGGGCGGCGGCTGAGCCTGGCCTGGCCCCGATCTTCCGACTGTGCGAGGCCGTCAGGCCTTTACGGGCTTGGCCCCACGGTTCTAGCCCCGGCCCACAGGCGCCACGTTCGCCCATTCCTCGTCCGAGTACAGCCGCGAGCGCAGCAGGAAGCGGACGCCCTCGGCGCTGTCCAGCGAGAAGGCGCCGCCCCGGCCGGGCACGGCGTCGATGATGAGCTGGGTGTGCTCCCAGTAGGCGAACTGGTCCTCGCCCATGTAGAACGGGCAGCCCTCCAGGTCGCCCAGCAGCACGTCGGCGCCGCCCACCATGAATTCGCCCAGCGCGTAGCACATGGGCGAGCTGCCGTCGCAGCAGCCGCCGGACTGGTGGAACATCAGCGGGCCATGCTTGGCCCGCAGCGTGGCGATGAGGTCGCGGGCCGCGTCGGTGGCGACCACGCGCGGCGTGGCTTCGGACATGGCGTGTCTCCGGTTGCGCGTTGCGGACCCGGTCGGCGGCGCTTGCCGCGGACCGGGCGGGCGGCGGCCGCGACGCCGCCGCCGCTGTCACCGGATCAGAAGAAGCCCAGCTTCTTGGGCGAGTAGCTCACCAGCAGGTTCTTGGTCTGCTGGTAGTGGTTGAGCATCATCTTGTGGTTCTCGCGCCCGATGCCGGATTGCTTGTAGCCGCCGAACGCCGCGTGCGCCGGATAGGCGTGATAGCAGTTGGTCCAGACGCGGCCGGCCTTGATGCCGCGGCCCATGCGGTAGCAGGTGTTGATGTCGCGCGACCAGACGCCCGCGCCCAGGCCGTAGAGCGTGTCGTTGGCCTGGCTGAGCGCGTCGTCGGCGTCCTTGAAGGTGGTCACGGCCACCACCGGGCCGAAGATCTCTTCCTGGAAGATGCGCATCTTGTTGTGGCCTTTGAACACCGTGGGCTGCACGAAGTAGCCGTGTTCCAGCGCGCCGGCGAGCTGCGCGCGCCCGCCGCCGGCCAGCACCTGCGCGCCTTCCTGCTTGCCGATGTCCAGGTAGGACAGGATCTTTTCCAGCTGCTCGGTCGAGGCTTGCGCGCCCAGCATGGTGTCGGCGTCCAGCGGATTGCCCTGCTTGATCGCGGCCACGCGCTTGAGCGCGCGCTCCATGAATTTCTCGTAGATCGATTCCTGGATCAGCGCGCGGCTGGGGCAGGTGCAGACCTCGCCCTGGTTGAGCGCGAACATCACGAAGCCCTCGACGGCCTTGTCGAAGAAATCGTCGTCCTCGGCGGCGACGTTGTCGAAGAAGATGTTGGGCGACTTGCCGCCCAGCTCCAGCGTCACCGGGATGATGTTCTGCGACGCGTACTGCATGATGAGGCGGCCGGTGGTGGTCTCGCCGGTGAAGGCGATCTTGGCGATGCGCTTGCTGGAGGCCAGCGGCTTGCCCGCTTCCAGGCCGAAGCCGGTGACGACGTTGAGCACGCCCGGCGGCAGGATGTCGGCGACCAGCTCGGCCAGCAGCATGATGCCCAGCGGCGTCTGCTCGGCCGGCTTGAGCACCACGCAGTTGCCGGCGGCCAGCGCGGGGGCGAGCTTCCACGCGGCCATCAGGATGGGGAAGTTCCACGGGATGATCTGCCCGACCACGCCCAGCGGCTCGTTGAAGTGATAGGCCACCGTGTCGTGATCTATCTCGGACAGCCCGCCCTCCTGGCTGCGGATGGCCGAGGCGAAGTAGCGGAAATGGTCGATCGCCAGCGGGATGTCGGCGGCGCGGGCCTCGCGTATCGGCTTGCCGTTGTCCCAGGTCTCGGCCGTGGCCAGGCGCTCCAGGTTGGCTTCCATCACGTCGGCGATGCGCAGCAGCATGCGCGCGCGCTCGGCCGGCGCGGTGGCGGCCCACTTGGGCGCGGCGCGGTGCGCGGCGTCCAGCGCCATCTCGATGTCGCGCTCCTTGGAGCGGGCGTTGCGCGTCAGCAGCTGGCCGGTGACGGGCGTGAGGTTGTCGAAGTATTCGCCGTCCGCCGGTTTCTGCCAGCGCCCGTCGATGAAATTGTCGTACTGCGGCTTGATGTCGATGCGCGTGCCATAGGTGTCGGGGGTGACGCGGGTCGCGATGTCCATTGCTAGTCTCCGTAGGTGTATTTATGCAGCGGGTTTGTGCAGCGGGATTGGCGGCGACAGCCTGCCTGCATGCTTACAAGCAATCCGCGTGCCAACCGGGGACGCGGCTGGACAAGCGCGCGGACCGCGTGCGAAAGTAGGCTTGCGCGCGCCTCACGCAGGCGCGGACGGCGCAAGTCCGTCCCGGCGCTGTCGCGTTTTGCGACAGCGTCGCGCAACAGGTGTCGCAGAACGCCGCTCAAGGAGACATGCATGGCCATCCAGACCCGTCGGCAGTCGCTGACGCAAGCGCGCCTGCTGTTCAACCAGCAAGGCGCCGTGCCCGGCGGCATGGTCGCCGAGCCGATCCTGCGTTCGTGGCGGCGCTGCGCCGACCTGGGTTTCGACATGCGCGGCCTGCGCCCCGCCGAACCGCTGACCCAGGCCGAATTGCGCGAGGTCCGCGAGCGCAACGAGGCGCTGCGCCGCATGTCCGATCCGGCCATGGCCGAGCTGCGCAAGCGCGCGCACGGACAGGGCGGCCTGGTAATCCTGTCCGATTCGCGCGGCCTGGTGCTGGACTGCGGCGGCGACCTGGATTTCGCTCAGCGCGCATCGCGCATCGCCCTGATGCCCGGCTCTCCCTGGGACGAGGCCGCGGCTGGCACCAATGCCATCGGTACGGCGCTGGTCGAGGGTCGTTCCATCGTCGTGCACGGGGCCGAGCACTATTTCGAGCCCAACCGCATCCTGACCTGCGCGGCGGTGCCGGTTTGCGACAGCCAGGGACGGATCCTGGGCGTGCTGGACCTGTCCAGCCAGGCGGGCGGCATCCGGCCCGATGCGCTGGCCCTGGTGCGTGCCGCGGTGGACCAGATCGAGCACCGCCTGTTCGCGCAGGCGCACGAGCGCGACACCGTGCTGCGCCTGCATGCCGATCCGGCCGGGCTGGGGGCGCCGGGCGAGGCGCTGCTGGCCTTCCGGGGCGACCTGCTGGTCGGGGCCAACCGGCTGGCGCTGCGGGCGCTGGAGCTCTCGGCCACGGCGCTGGGCGTGTATCGCCATGAAGACCTGTTCGAAGACGCGCTGGCGCACGCGCCCGATGCCACGGGCCGGGTGCAGGCGCGCAACGGCGCCGTCTATCACGCGCGGCTGAGCCTGCCGCCGTCGCCCGCGCCGCGTGCCTTGCCGGCGCCGGAACGCGGCCAGCCGCGAGCCGCCGCGCCCGCGCCGGCCGCCGTCAGCCTGGACGCGGCGGCGCTGGACGCGCTGGGCCGCGCGGTGCACCTGATGGATGCCGGCGTATCGATCCTGTTGCAGGGCGAAACCGGCGCGGGCAAGGAAGTGTTCGCGCGCCAGATGCATGCGCGCAGCGGGCGCGCCGCCGGGCCGTTCGTGGCCGTGAACTGCGCGGCCCTGCCCGAAAGCCTGATCGAATCCGAACTCTTCGGCTATGAAGACGGGGCCTTCACCGGCGCCCGCCGCCAGGGCAGCAAGGGGCTGCTGCGGCAGGCGCATGGGGGCGTGCTGTTCCTGGACGAGATCGGCGACATGCCGCTGGCGTTGCAGTCGCGCCTGTTGCGCGTGCTGCAGGAGCGCGAGGTGTCGCCGCTGGGTGCGGCGCGGCCGGTGCCGGTGGATTTCGCGCTGCTGTGCGCCACGCATCGCCCGCTGGCGCACGAGGGCGCGGACGCGCCGGTGCGGCCGGACCTGTATTTCCGCATTGCCGAATACACGGTGACGCTGGGGCCGCTGCGCGAGCGGACGGACCTGCGCGAGCTGCTGCGCATGCTATGGAACGGGCAGGGCGCGGCCACGGCGCTGCCGCCCGCGGTCGAGCAGGCGCTGGCCAGCTACGCTTGGCCGGGCAATTACCGGCAGCTGGCCTCGGTGCTGCGCACGTTGCGCGTGCTGGCCGGCCCGTCGGGCGTGGCGGGCCTGTCGATGTTGCCGGAGGAGATCCAGCGCGGGGGCGCCAGCAATGCGGCGCGGCATGCGCCACCTCAGCCCGAGGCATCGCCGCCCAGCCTGCAGGCGCTGGCCGACGCCGCCATCCGCGAGGCGCTGGCCGCGCATGGCGGCAATGTCAGCCGCGCGGCGCGCGCGCTGGGCGTGCACCGCAGCACGCTGTACCGGCGCGTGGCGGCGCTGGAAGCGGCCCGGGCCGAACGGCCGTAGGCCGCCCGGGACCGGGCCCGCAGCAAATCAGAGGGTCAGGGGATCAGCGGATCAGCCGCGCCAGTTCGGCGCCCGGATCGGGCGCGCGCATGAAGGCTTCGCCCACCAGGAAGGCGTCGACCTTGTGCTGGCGCATCAGCTGCACGTCCTCGGGCTTGAGAATGCCGCTTTCGGTCACGACGCGCTTGCCCGCGGGAATCAGGGGCAGCAGGTCCAGCGTGTTGGACAGGCTGGTCTCGAAGGTGCGCAGGTTGCGGTTGTTGATGCCCAGCAGCGGCGTCTTCATCGTCAGCGCGACTTCAAGCTCCTTGGCGTCGTGCACTTCCACCAGCACGTCCATGCCCAGTTCCATCGCCAGCGTTTCCATCTCGCGCAGTTGGCCGGGGCTGAGCGCGGCCACGATCAGCAGCACGCAGTCGGCGCCCATGGCGCGGGCCGAGATGATCTGGTAGGGATCGATCACGAAGTCCTTGCGCAGCACCGGCAGCGAGCAGGCCGCGCGGGCCTGGCGCAGATGGTCGTGCGAGCCCTGGAAGAACTGCACGTCGGTCAGCACCGACAGGCAGGCCGCGCCGTGCACGGCATACGTGGCGGCGATCTCGGCCGGGCTGAATGTTTCGCGCAGCACGCCCTTGGACGGCGAGGCCTTCTTGATTTCGGCGATCACGCCGGGCTTGCCTTGCGAGATCTTGTCTTCGATGGACTGCGCGAAGCCGCGCACGTCCTGCCGGGCCTGCGCCTCGCGCAGGACTTCGGCTTCGCTGCGCATCTGGCGTGCGGCTGCGACTTCCTCGGCCTTGACGGCGAGAATTTTCGCGAGAATGTCATTCATTTCATTGATCCATGATGCAGGTGCAATACCGGCAATAACTGAAACCCAGGCCGTGCAAGAGGGATGCCGCGGAGCCGGCTTTGCCGGTCCGCAGGCATGCCCCCTTGAGGGGGAAGCGCGTAGCGCTTCGGGGGTGGGCCTGTGTCATTTTTGGAATTTCCGGGTGTATGCGCAGAATTCTTCGAGCTTGGCACGTGCGGCGCCGGTGGCGATCATTTCGAATGCTAGCGCCAAGGCTTCGGGAATGGAACCGGCTTTGTTACCGGCATAGATGGCCAGACCCGCGTTGAGCGCGACGATATCACGGGCGGCGCCCTCGGCATTGTCCAGCGCCTCGATGACAAGCGCACGCGATTCCTCGCGATTGGATACCTTGATGCTGCGGTTCGACATCATGGACAGGCCGTAGTCCTCGGGGTGGATCTCATATTCCGAGACTTTCCCGTCCTTGAGTTCGCCCACCAGCGTGGCCGCGCCCAGCGAGGCCTCGTCCATGCCGTCCTTGCCGTGCACCACCAGCACGTGGCGCGAGCCCAGGCGCTCCAGCACGCGCACCTGGATGCCGACCAGGTCGGCGTGGAACACGCCCATCAGCTGGTTGGCGGCGCCGGCCGGGTTGGTCAGCGGGCCCAGGATGTTGAAGATGGTGCGCACGGCCAGTTCCTTGCGCACGGCGGCCACGTTCTTCATGGCGCCGTGGTGGGCGGGCGCGAACATGAAGCCGATGCCGGTGGCCTGGATGCACTCGGCCACCTGCTCGGGCGACAGCGTCAGGTTGGCGCCCAGCGCCTCCAGCACATCGGCGCTGCCGCTGGACGAGGAGGCGCTGCGGTTGCCGTGCTTGGCGATGGGCACGCCGGCGGCCGCGGCCACGAACATGGACGTGGTGGAGATGTTGAAGGTGTGGCTGCCGTCGCCGCCCGTGCCGCACATGTCGAGCAGGTCGGCCGGATTGGGCGTGACCACGGGCGTGGCGAATTCGCGCATGACCTGCGCGGCGGCGGTGATCTCGCCGATGGTTTCCTTCTTGACGCGCAGGCCCATCAGCAGGGCGCTGGCGATCTGCGGCGACATCTCGCCGCGCATCAGCATGCGCATGAGATGCAGCATCTCGTCATGGAAGATTTCGCGGTGTTCGATACAGCGCGTGAGCGCTTCTGCGGCGGAAATGGTCACGATGCGTCCTTCTTCAGGCGAGGTTCAGGAAATTGCGCAGCAGCGCGTGGCCGTGCTCGCTGAGCACGGACTCGGGATGGAACTGCACGCCGTACAGCGGCAGGGTCTTGTGGCGCACGCCCATGATGTCGCCGTCGGGCGCGGTGGCCGTGACGGCCAGGCAGTCGGGCAGCGTGGCCGGGTCTATGGTCAGCGAGTTGTAGCGGATGACCGTGTAAGGCGTGGGCAGGCCGGCGAAGATGTCGGTGCCGGTGTGCGAGATGCGGACGGTCTTGCCGTGCATGATCTGCTGGGCGCGCACGATGTCGCCGCCGAAGGCCGCGCCGATCGCCTGATGGCCCAGGCACACGCCCAGGATGGGCTTCTTGCCGGCGTAGGCCTGGATCACGGGCACCGAGATGCCGGCCTCGGCCGGCGAGCAGGGGCCGGGCGACACGCAGATGCGGTCGGGGTTGAGCGCGGCGATTTCCTCCAGCGTGATCTGGTCGTTGCGCGCGACGCGCACGTCCTCGCCCAGTTCGCCGAAGTACTGCACCAGGTTGTAGGTAAACGAATCGTAGTTGTCGATCATCAGCAGCATGTTCTTCTCTCCTGTGGAGCCGGGGCCGGCTCCGCTGGTCGTATCGGTTGTCGGGGCGCGCTCAGATGGGTTCGTCCAGGCCGTGCTGCACCTGCTCGGCCGCGCGCAGCACGGCGCGGGCCTTGGCCTCGGTCTCGGCCCATTCGGCTTCGGGATTGGAGTCGGCGACGATGCCGGCGGCGGCCTGCACATACAGCGTGCCGTCCTTGATCACGCCCGTGCGGATGGCGATGGCCACGTCCATCTCGCCGCCATAGCTCAGGTAGCCGGCCGCGCCGCCGTAGATGCCGCGGCGCACCGGCTCGAGCTCGTCGATGAGCTTCATGGCCTCGACCTTGGGCGCGCCGGTCAGCGTGCCGGCGGGGAAGGAGGCGCGCAGCACGTCCATGCTGCTCATGCCGGGATTGAGGGTGCCGGTGACGTTGGACACCAGGTGCATCACGTGCGAGTAGCGCTCGATCACCATGGTGTCGCTGACCTTGACCGAGCCCACCTCGGCCACGCGGCCGACGTCATTGCGCGCCAGGTCGATCAGCATGACGTGTTCGGCCACTTCCTTGGGATCGGCCTTCAGTTCCGCCGCCAGCGCCGCGTCCTCTTCGGGCGTGGCGCCGCGCTTGCGGGTGCCGGCCAGCGGGCGGATGGTGATCTGCGACTTCGGTTCGCCGTTGTCGACGATGCGCTCCTGGCGCACCAGGATCTCGGGCGAGGCGCCCACGACCTGGAAGTCGCCGAAGTTCCAGAAATACATGTAGGGGGAGGGATTGAGCGACCGCAGGGCGCGGTAGAGGGAGAGGGGCGAATCGCGGAAGGGCTTGGCGATGACCTGGCCGACCTGGACCTGCATCAGATCGCCGGCGGCGATGTGTTCCTTGGCGCGGTGCACGGCCGCCAGATAGTCTTCCTTCTTGAAATCGCGCCGTTCCTCGGTCTGCATGCTGGCGTGGCTGTACGGGATTTCCACCGGGCGTCGCAGCCGCGCGCGCAGGTCGTGCAGGCGCTGCTGGGCGCGGCTGTAGGCCTCGGGCTGGGCCGGGTCGGCGTAGACCATCAGGTAGATGCGGCCGGCCAGGTTGTCGACGATGACCAGCTCGTCCACGTGCATCAGCATCAGGTCCGGCGTGCCGCCTTCCATGCCGGCCGGGAAGGGCTTGACCGCCGGGCCCAGGCAGGGCTCGATGTGGCGCACCGTGTCGTAGCCGAAATAGCCCGCCAGGCCGCCGCAGAAACGCGGCATGCCGGGGCGCAGCGCGACCTTGAAGCGCGCCTGGTATTGCTCGATGAAGGCCAGCGGGTCGCCGTCATGGGTTTCGGTGACCTTGCCGTCGTGCAGCACCTCGGTGCGCGTGCCGCTGGCGCGGATCACGGTGCGCGCCGGCAGGCCGATGAACGAATAGCGGCCGAAGCGTTCGCCGCCCACCACCGATTCCATCAGGCAGGTCATGCGGCCGGCCTGGGGGCCGGCGTGGGCCAGCTTCAGGTAGATGCCCAGCGGCGTGTCCAGGTCGGCGTAGGTCTCGGCCACCAGCGGGATGCGGTTGTAGCCTTGGGCGGCGAGGGCTTTGAATTCGATTTCGGTCATGTTCGGGTCTCGTCGGCGATGGTTTGCGGGGGTGTCGCGGTATTCGCGGGGTTTCGCGGGTTTTCGCATTCGGGACCGGGCGCGCAACAAAAAAGCCCGGTCCAGGTTACTGGTTCCGGGCTTGGCGCTGTGCTTGCACAGTGTCGGCGCTAGGCGGCTAAGTCGCGTCTAGGGCCGGGAAGGGAATCATCGCCACCCGGAAGACAAACGCCACCAGCGCCACGAGGCGCCGAGCATTTGGTTCTGGATGGAAACGTTCATGTGTTGTGCGAGCGTTCTTGCGTTGTGCAGGGTTTTGCGTTGTCGATCAGGCTTGCGGCCCGGCGATGCCATGATGGATTTCAGCTGCGTCCCTGTTTTGATTCCAGAGCGCGACCCACCGGGCGGCGTCGACAAGCGTGTCCACTATACCATCGACATCCAGCTCGCGCACGTCACGGCCTTCGTTGTAGCCATAAGGCACCACCAGCACCTGGGTGCCGGCGTTGCGCCCGGCCTGGGCGTCGTTGATGGAATCGCCGATGGTCACGGCCTCGCGCGGGGCCACGCCCAGCAGTTCGCAGGCGTGCAGCACCTGGTCCGGATCGGGCTTGCGCCGCGCGCAGGTGTCGCCGCAGACCACGGCGTCGAAAAAGCCCGCCAGGCCGGCGCGCTGCAAGAGCGGAATGGTGAACTCGGTGGGCTTGTTGGTCACCACCGCCAGCTTCAGCCCCTGCTCGCGCAGGTGCTTCAGGCCCTCGATCACGCCGGGGTAGACGGTGGCCTTCTCGCCGTTCACCTCGTGGTAGTGGCGGTGGAAGATCTCGCGGGCATGGGCGAAGGCGTCGGCGTCCGGCTCGGCCGCCTCCAGGCTGCCGGCCAGGCTGCGGCGCACCAGGTTGTCCACGCCCTTGCCGACGAAGGTGGCCACCACGTCCTCGCGTAGCGGCGCCATGCCCAGCTCCACGCGCATGGCGTTGGCGGCCCAGGCCAGGTCGGGGATGGAGTCCAGCAGGGTGCCGTCCAGGTCCAGCAGCGCGGCGCGGAATGCGGTCATGGCGATGTTCCCGGGGCTCAGGCGGACAGGCTCTCGCCCAGCGCGATCTGCTCGCGCATGGACTTGATGATGCCGGGGTAGTCGGGCTTGCCGAAGATGGCCGAGCCGGCCACGAAGGTGTCGGCGCCGGCGCGGCGGATCTCGGCGATGTTGTCGATCTTGACCCCGCCGTCGACCTGCAGCGCTATCGGCTGGCCGCCGGCCTGGGTCCAGGCGTCGATGCGGGCGCGCGCCTCGCGCAGCTTGGCCAGGGTGCTGGGGATGAAGCTCTGGCCGCCGAAGCCGGGGTTCACCGACATGAGCAGCACCAGGTCGATCTTGTCCATCACATGGTCCATCAGCGACAGCGGCGTGGCCGGGTTGAACACCAGGCCGGCCTTGCAGCCTTGCTCGCGGATCAGCGACAGCGTGCGGTGCACGTGGCGGCTGGCCTCCGGGTGGAAGCTGATGTAGTCGGCGCCGGCCTTGGCGAACATGGGCACCAGCTCGTCCACCGGCTCGACCATGAGGTGCACGTCGATGGGCACCGTCACGTGCGGGCGGATCGCCGCACAGACCATCGGGCCGATGGTCAGGTTGGGCACGTAGTGGTTGTCCATCACGTCGAAGTGGATCCAGTCGGCGCCGGCGGCGACGACGTCGCGCACTTCCTCGCCCAGGCGGGCGAAGTCGGCGGACAGGATGCTGGGAGTGATGCGGGTGGCGTTCGACATGGCGTTCGGGGTGCGGGAGGGCATAATGTGCCATTATTGCAGTTTGGGGCGCGATGTCGGGAAAAGCCCTTGCGGCGGCGTCCGTCCGCGGTTGTCCGACAAGCGCGCCGCCAGCTCGTCCTGGAACGCCCTGGCGTGGCGTCAGGCGCAGCCCCGGGTGCATCATCCCCACACAGGGAAGGACTGTGAAACCTTACGACCTCAGCGTCTCTGTCTCTCCGCGCTTCGTTCCCGAACAGTCCGATCCGGGCGAGCACCAGTTCGTGTTCGCCTACACCGTCCGCATCACCAACACCGGCGAACACCCGGCCCAGGTGATCAGCCGCCACTGGATCATCACCGACGGCAACCAGCGCGTGCAGGAAGTGCGCGGGCTGGGCGTGGTCGGGCAGCAGCCCCTGCTGGCGCCCGGCGAGACCTTCGAATACACCAGCGGCTGCCCGCTGCCCACCCCGGTGGGCACGATGCGCGGCACCTATCATTGCGTCGGCGAGAACGGCATCCCGTTCGAAGTGCCGATTTCCGAATTCGTCCTGGCGATGCCGCGTACCTTGCACTGACGCCGCGAGGCGACTGTTTTTTCTGGCCCATGAAGCGCATTCTCTGTCTGTCCGTGCTGTCGGCGCTCCTCGCCGCGTGCACCACCACCTCCGAAATCCCCCCTGAATCGGGCAGCGGCCCGGGCGTTTCGGCCCCCGCGGCGGAAGGCCCGCTGCGCGTGCCGTCGCTGTCGGCGCTGGCGGACACGCCGCCGCGCGCGCTGGGCGGCAAGCTCAAGCCCGCGTCCTGGGCCGAGATGCCGGGCTGGAGCAACGACGACCTGTCGCAGTTCTGGCCGTTGTTCATCCGCAATTGCCGCGGACTGATGCGACCCACCAGCGGCAACCTGGCCGCGCCGGCACGCGCCGCGCCGCGCGCCTGGCAGCCGGTCTGCGCGGCGGCGGCCGATCCGGCGCGCGCGCCGGCGGCGGGCGACGGCGAGGGCGTGCGCCGCTTCCTGCAAACCTATCTGCAGCCCTGGCGGCTGAATGCCGCCGACGGCAAGCCGGCCTCGAATACCGTCACCGGCTACTACGAGCCGCTGGTGCGCGGCTCGCGGCGCCAGGGCGGCGCCTACCAATGGCCGCTGTACACGGTACCGGCGGACCTGCTGACCATCGACCTGGGCGCGGTGTACCCGGAACTGGCCGGCAAGCGCGTGCGCGGCAAGCTCGACGGCAAGCGCGTCGTGCCCTACGACACCCGCGCCGCCATCGAGGCCTCGGGCCGCCGTCCGCCCGTGCTGGTGTGGGTGGACGACCCGGTGGACAACTTCTTCCTGCAGGTGCAGGGCTCGGGCCGCGTGTTGCTGACCGACGGCCCCGATTCGGGCAAGACCATCCGTGTGGCCTACGCCGATCACAACGGCCAGCCCTATGCGTCCATCGGCCGCTGGCTGATCGACCGCGGCGAGCTGTCGGCCGACCAGGCCTCCATGCAGAACATCCGCGCCTGGGCGCAGCGCAACCCGAAGCGCGTGCCGGAAATGCTCAATGCCAATCCCGCCGTGGTGTTCTTCCGCGAGGAAGCCGTGGTCGATCCGGAGCAGGGCCCCAAGGGCGCCTACGGCATCGCCCTGGCGCCGCAGCGTTCGGTGGCGGTGGACGCCGGTTTCGTGCCGCTGGGCACGCCGGTATTCCTGGCCACCACCTATCCCGCGTCCGACCGGCCGTTGCAGCGGCTGGTGTTCGCCCAGGACACCGGCACCGCGATCCGCGGCGCGGCGCGGGCCGACTTCTATTGGGGCTACGGCGAGGAAGCCGGGCAGCAGGCGGGCCGCATGAAGCAGCGCGGCCAGATGTGGCTGCTGTGGCCCAAGCAGGCAGGGGAGCCCAGCGCGCGATGACCCATCAGATCGTAGTCTGCGGGGCCGGCATCGTCGGCCTGTCCACCGCCCTGGCCTTGGCCCGGCGCGGGCAGCGCGTGGCCGTGCTGGCCCCGCGCGCCTCGGTGCCGGCGGCCGAAGCCGACCACTACCACCCGCGCGTGTACGCGATTTCCCCGGCCAGCCAGCGGTTCCTGGCCGGCCTGGGCGTCTGGGACGCCATGCCCGCCGCCCGGCTGACGCCGGTGCAGGCCATGGAGATCCACGGCGACGCCGACGGCGAGGTCAATCTCAACGCCTGGCAGGCGGCGTTGCCGCAGCTGGCCTGGATCGTCGAATCGGGCGAGATCGAGCGCGTGCTGATCCAGGCCGTGCGCCTGTTCGGCATCCCCTGGATCGAGGACCGCTGCGCGGGCTACGCCGACGGCGAGATCCAGACGGAGAACGGCGCCCGCATCCGCGCCGAGCTGTTCGTGGGCGCCGACGGCGCGGCCTCGCCGCTGCGCGAGGCCGCCGGCCTCAAGCACGAGGCGGTGCCGTACAAGGACACCGGGCTGGTGGTGCACCTGGACGCCGAACGGCCGCACCAGGGCACCGCCGTCCAGTGGTTCCGCGACGACGGCGTGCTGGCGCTGCTGCCGCTGCCGGACACGTCCGATGGCGCGCAGGTGTCGATGGTCTGGTCCATGCGCGAAGAGGCTGCCGCGCGGCTGCTGGCCTTGCTGCAGGACGAGCAGGCCGCCGCGCTCGAAGGACTGCTGGCGCACGCGGCCGAAGGCCGGCTGGGCCGGCTGAAGGTACGCAGCAAGCTGCATGGCTTTCCGCTGACGCTGGAACGCGCGCAGATGGTGGCGCCGGGCATCGCGCTGGCGGGCGACGCCGCGCACCGCCTGCATCCGCTGGCGGGCCAGGGGCTGAACCTGGGCCTGGGCGACGTCGAGGCGCTGGTCGAGGCCGTGGCCGGCCGCGAACCCTACCGCCAGGCGGGCGACCTGCGGGTGCTGCACCGTTACCAGCGCGCCCGCGCCGAGCCGGTGCTGGCCATGCGCCTGGCCACCGACGGCCTGCACAAGCTGTTCGCCGCGCGCGCCACGCCGCTGGCCTGGCTGCGCAACGCCGGCATGCGCTGGGTCGAGCACGCGCCGATGATCAAGCGGCATCTGATCGCGGGCGCATCGAAGAACTAGCTCGCCTGCGAGGGCGCGTCCGCGGCCATTGGCCGCTGCATGGGCGGGACGGGGCCGACCTGATTGGAAATGGGGTCGGACTGAAGGACGGGCGGAACCTCGCCATCCCGTCCCGGTCTGATGGCTCTACGGGCGCCGCGCCCATACGCGGATCGGTTACCCTTTCCGCCAAGAAATCGACATATCTGCACAGGAGTCCCAATGAATTTCCGAGTTTCGGCCGCGTTGGCGGCTTGTTTCCTGGCCGTGGGCGGCCTGGGCCTGTCGGCCCCGGTCCTGGCCAAGGAAGACAAGTCCGTGTCCACCGTCACCACCGGCCAGGCCGGCAAGGGCGACAAGGTGGTGTCCACGACCCAGGTGGCGCCCGCGGACCCCGTGGCCGACGCCGTGAAGGAGCGCTTCCGCCAGCGCTTTTCCGGCATGGACGTGACCGCCGTGCGGCGTACGCCCTATGGCCTGTTCGAAGTGCAACTGGGCATGGACCTGATCTACACCGATGAAAAGGTGACCTGGGTCATGGAAGGACCGTTGATAGACGCCATGACGCGCCGCGACGTGACCCGCGAATCCCAGGAAAAGCTCAGCGCCGTGACCTTCGACCAGCTGCCGCTGGACCTGGCGATCAAGCAGGTCAAGGGCGACGGCTCGCGCAAGGTCGCGATCTTCGAGGATCCGAACTGCGGCTACTGCAAGCAGCTGCGCAAGACCATGGAGTCGGTGGACAACGTGACCGTCTACACCTTCCTGTACCCGATCCTGTCGCCCGATTCCAAGATCAAGGTGCGTGACGTCTGGTGCGCCAAGGATCCGGGCAAGACCTGGGACGACTGGATGCTGCGCGGCCAGAAGCCGGCCGCCGCCGAATGCGACGTGCCCGAGGCCAAGCTGCTGGCGCTGGGCCAGCGCCTGATGGTGCGCGGCACGCCGACGCTGTTCTTCGCCGACGGCTCCCGCATCAGCGGCGCGCTGCCGCTGGACCAGCTGAAAGAACGCCTGAACTGATCCGCCCCGCCCGCGCCGGCCGGGGGCTGGCGCGGGCCAGCCCTCACGGAGACGAGCTTGAAAATCGCAATCCTCGACGATTACCACGACGTGGCGCGGCGCTATGCGGACTGGACCTCGCTGGGCGGGGATTCCGAAGTCCGCATCTTCAACAGCTACATTCCCGATAGCCAGGTCGAGGCCGAACTGGCCGATTTCGACGTGATCGTCGCCATGCGCGAGCGCACGCCGTTCCCGGCGGACCGCATCCAGGCCCTGCCCAAGCTGCGGTTGCTGATCACCACCGGTATGCGCAACAACGCCATCGACATGGCGGCCTGCAAGGCGCGCGGCGTCATCGTCTGCGGCGCGCCGGGAGACGCGCTGGCGGCCACCGCCACGGCCGAGCTGGCCTGGGCGCACATCCTGGGCCTGTTCAAGCACCTGCCCGCCGAGGACGCGGCCATGCGCCGAGGCATGTGGCAGACCGCCATGCCCGAGCCGCTGGCCGGCCGGCGCCTGGGCGTGGTCGGCCTGGGCAAGCTGGGCGCCGCCGTGGCCAGGGTCGGGCTGGCCTTCGGCATGGACGTGGTGGCCTGGAGCCCCAACCTGAACGACGAGCGCGCCCGCGAAGCCGGTGTGACGCGGGTCGACAAGCATGAGCTGTTCGCCACGTCGGATGTGGTCAGCCTGCATCTGGTGCTGTCGGACCGCACGCGCAACGTGGTCGACGCGGCCGCGCTGGCCGCCATGAAGCCCACGGCCTACCTGGTCAACACCTCGCGCGCCGGCCTGGTGGACCAGGCCGCGCTGATGGACGCGCTGGTGAAGTTCCGCCTGGCCGGCGCGGGGCTGGACGTGTATCCCGACGAACCCCTGTCGCCGACCGATCCGGTGCGCGACCTGGACAACGTCATCCTGACGCCGCACCTGGGCTACGTCAGCCGCGAGAATTTCGAGGCCTTCTATCGCAACGCGCTGGAAGCGGTGCGGGCCTGGCAGGCGGGCGCGCCGGTGCGCGTGCTGAACGCCTGACAAGGCAGGGCGCCGCGCGCCATTGCGTGGCGCGGCAAGGCAAAAGGGGCTGCATGCGCAGCCCCTTTTTCATGTCCGTCGCCGCATCAGCTGCGGGAAAAGACGATCTTCTGTTCGGCAATGGCGCCGGGTTCCGCGGCTTGCGGCGTATCGCCGCAAGACGTGTCGGCCTCGTCCTCCGGATCCACCGCGTCGAACGCGGTATCGCCATTGGCATCGGGCACGCCCGTGGGCTTGAGCCCCGCGAAGTCGAACAGATCGCGGTCCATCAGGTGCGAGGGCACCACGCGCGACAGCGCGTTGAACACGTTCCACGAGCGGCCCGGATGCTTGCGGTCCCATTCCTGGATCATCCTGCCCACTTCCTTGCGCTTCAGGTTCTCCTGCGAGCCGCACAGGTTGCACGGGATGATGGGGAACTGCTTGAGCTCGGCGTAGGCGATCAGGTCGCTTTCGGGCACGTAGGCCAGCGGCCGGATCACCGTGTGGCGGCCGTCGTCCGAGACCAGCTTGGGCGGCATGCCCTTGGTCTTGCCGCCGTAGAACAGGTTCAGGAAGAAGGTGCCCAGGATGTCGTCGCGATGGTGGCCCAGCGCGATCTTGGTCGCGCCCAGTTCGCTGGCCACGCGGTACAGGATGCCCCGGCGCAGCCGCGAACAGAGCGAGCACATGGTCTTGCCCTCTTCCAGCACGCGCGTGACGATGGAATACGTGTCCTGCGTCTCGATGTGGAAGGGCACGCCCAGCTCGGTCAGGTAGCGCGGCAGGATGTCGGCGGGAAAGCCCGGCTGCTTCTGGTCCAGGTTGACCGCGATCACCTCGAAGGGAAAGGGCGCGCGCTTCTTCAGCTGCAGCAGGATGTCGAGCAGGGCGTAGGAGTCCTTGCCGCCCGACAGGCAGACCATGACCTTGTCGCCGGACTCGATCATGTTGTAGTCGGAGAGGGCGCGGGTGGTCTCGCGCGCCAGGCGCTTGGAGAGCTTGTTGCCTTCCAGGCGGGCCTTGTCGTGGCGGCGGGACACCGCGGGCTGGTCCGTTTCGGCGGGGGCGGCCAGCGGCTCGGGGGTGGCGATGGAATTCATGTTCAACGCGAGATCTGGGTTTCCACGCCCACGGCGGCACAGTCCGAGAACGCCATGGGCTTGCTGATGCGCAGGCGCAGCGAGCGCACTTCCTGGAAGTCGGCCAGCAGGCGCGCGGCGACCTGTTCCACCAGGGTTTCGATCAGGTTCACATGCGCCTGCGTGCATTCCTCGACGATGGCCTCGCGCAGGCGGCGGTAGTCCAGCACGCTGTGGATATCGTGATCGTCGACCGAGCGCGTGATGTCCACGTCGAACTCGGCGTCGACATGCAGGGGCTGGGTGGCGCGGCGCTCGTGCTCGAGGATGCCGATGCGGGCGTCGAGGGCGAGCCCGGTGAGGATGATGCGGCGTGTGGGCATGATGAAAACCAGGAAGGGATGCGGGAATTGTAGCGGCGGCGCGGGCGGGGCCGCCGCGCTGGCTACAATCCATGCATGGCCCGGCGCTGTCAGGATGCGGCGCGGGCGATCAAGGGACGCAATGCAACAAGTTTACGATTCCGTCATTGTAGGCGGCGGGCCGGCGGGCGCCTCCTGCGCGCTGTGGCTGGCCCGGCTGGGCCTGTCGCCGCTGCTGGTCGAGGCCAGCGAGCGGCTGGGGGGGCTGGGCAACGACAATCCCTTCGCCGACGACTGGATCGCGGTGCTGCCGGGCGTGACAGGCCAGCAGGTCGCCGCCAACATCGACGCCAGCGTGCGCGCCGCCGGCGTGCCGCTGCGCCTGTCGACCCGGACCACGGACGTGCGCCCCTGCAAGGGCGGCATCGAGGCCACGCTGGCCGGCCCCGGGGGCGAAGCCACGCGCGTGCGCGGCCGCACCCTGGTGATCGCCTCGGGCGTGCGCGCCAAGGGCCTGCCCGACCATCCGCCGGGCGCGTCCTGGCCCGGCGTGCTGATCGGCCCCGGCTCGCCCATCGTGGCGCAGGATTATTCCGGGCTGTCGGTGGCGGTGCTGGGCGGCGGCGACAATGCCTTCGAGAACTATGTCTACGTGCGCAACCGCGGCGCGCGCGCCGTGCACCTGTATGCCCGCAGCGTGCGCGCGCAGCAGCAATGGGTACAGCGCGCCGGCCGCGAGGGCGTGCGCATCGGCCCCTACCAGGTCGATCCCGCCGCGCGCAGCGTGGATGGCCGCCAGTACGACCTGATCCTGGTGTTCTACGGTTGGGAGCCGCAGGCGGGTTTCGCCGACGACCTGCGCCTGGCCCGCGACGAGCGCGGCTACATCCGCACCGACTTCGCCACGGCCGAGACCAGCGTGCCCGACATCTACGCCATTGGCGAGGTGGCGCACCGCATGCATCCCTGCGTGGTGACGTCCATGGCCGATGGCGTGGTGGCGGCCAAGGCCATCCAGCGGCGCTGGGAGCGCGCCGGGGAATGAGCCGACGGCGTTGAGCGGCCTGGCGGTTTGGTTAATAATAATTATTCTCAAATAACCGCCGCGTTCCGCTCCGGCTTTCCGCCATGTCCGCAATCCGCGCCGCCCAGGCGGCGTCCGGCGATACCGCCGACCATCACCGCATCGACGCCAGCCTGTGCCTCGACGGCGGCTACGCCGTGCAGGCCGGCGCCTTCCGCCACGGCACCACGCGCTGGCGCGAGGAAGACCTGCATCCCGGCCTGAAGATCATCCTGCTCGACGGGCAGGCGCGCAGCCGCGTCGAGGACCGGCCGGCCTGGCAGATGCGCGGCCCCAGCCTGTGCCTGGCCTGGAATCCCGGCGGCGCGCGTGGCGCGGATGCGTTCGAGGCGGGCATCGCGCAGCGCTATGCGATGGTGCGCCTGCCGGCCTCGGCGCTGTGGCAGGAGCTGGGCGTCGATCCCGATTGCCTGGCCCGGCTGGATCCGGCCGCGGGTTCCGGCGCCGCCGTCTGGCATGGCGCGGCCAGCCGGGAGGCGCGCCGCATCGCCGACCAGCTGCGGGTCTGCCGCTATGAAGGGCCGGCGCGCGGGCTCTACCTGGCGGCCAAGGGCCTGGAGCTGGCCGCCGTGGCGCTGGCGCAGGCGGGCGGCTGCGATCAGGCCGCGCCCGCCTCGGCGGCGCGGGAACAGGACGCCGTGCACGAGGCCCGGCGCCGGCTGCTGGCCGATCTGCGGCAAGCGCCGTCGGCGCCCGCGCTGGCGCGCGAACTGGGCCTGAACACGCGCAAGCTGGATCTGGCGTTCAAGCGGGCCTTCGGCCTGAGCATGGCGCGTTGCCTGCAGGAAGAGCGGCTGCTGCGCGGCCGTGAGCTGATCCTGAGCGGCGGTCTCAGCGTGTCCGAAGCGGCCTGGCATGTGGGCTATGCGCCGGCGCATTTCTCCGTGGCGTTCCGGCGGCGTTTCGGCCTCAGCCCCAGCGCCTTGCGCTAGGGGCCGGCGGCATCCAAGGGCCGCGTATCCAAGCCTGACGGCGGCGCCACGGGCCTGCCCGTGAATCTGCACGTAAACCTGCCCGTAAACCTGCCCGTCAAAAAGCGAAAGCCTCCGTCCGGAATTCGAAAGCCTTTCCGATTGCCGCTGCACGCCGCGTTGAAGATGATTATCAATCTTATTTCAACGAGCGGGAAACAGAGGGAATGTCGGGCATCAAGACTGGCGTGACGGGCAGCGGCCGCGATCGCGCGCACAAGAGGCAGGGAGCGGCTTGGCGATGCCTGGCCGTGGCCCTGGGCATGACGGCGGGAGCCGCGGGGGCGCAGGAAGCCGGGCCAGGGGAAACGGGAGCGGCGGCCACGCTGGCGCCGGTGACGGTGCAGGGCGACGGCGTGGGCGTGACCGAGGGCAGCGGCTCGTACACAGCGCCCAGCGTCGGCGTCGGCGGCAAGCTGCCGCTGTCGCTGCGCGAGATTCCGCAATCGGTCTCGGTGATCACGCGCCAGCGCATCGAGGACCAGAACATGAGCTCGCTGGAAGACGCCATGGCGCAGACGCCGGGCATCACCATCGACCTCGCGGCCACGGCGGCGATTCCGCAGTTCTATTCACGCGGCTTCCAGATCGAGTACTTCCAGTATGACGGCGTGCCCATGCAGACGGGCGGCGCGTCGTGGGCGCAGCCCGACCTGTTCATGTACGACCACGTCGAGCTGCTGCGCGGCGCGGCCGGCCTGTTCAACGGCGCGGGCCAGCCCGGCGGCGTGATCAACCTGGTGCGCAAGCGGCCTGGCCGCGCGTTCCAGTTCTCGGGCTCGGCCAGCGCCGGATCCTGGGACAACTATCGCGGCGAGCTGGACCTGTCCTCGCCGCTGAACGCCTCGGGTTCGGTGCGCGGCCGCATCGCCACGGCGCAGGAGGACCGCAAGTATTTCTACGACGTCGCCAACTCGCAGAAGCAGGCCTACTACGGCATCGTCGAGGCCGACCTGGGCGCGGACACGCTCCTGACCGTGGGCGGCAGCTACCAGCGGCGCGACTGGCTGCCCTACATGATGCACATGCCGCGCTATCGCGACGGCGGCGACCTGGGCCTGACGCGCGGTACCTATCTGGGCGCGGACTGGAACCGCTGGGACTTCGAGAACACGCAGCTGTTCGCCGAACTGTCGCACCGGCTGTCGGACGACTGGACCGTGAATTTCAACGTCAACCAGGCAGAGGAAACCAGCAAGCTCAAGTACGCCTATGTGCGCGGCGCGGTCGATCGGGCGACGGGCCTGGGGGCGCGCCTGTATGGCGGAGGCAACCAGTACCGAAACCGCCAGCTGGGCCTGGACCTGATGGTGTCGGGCGGCTTCGAGGCGCTGGGCCGGCGCCACGAGCTGGTGCTGGGCGGCAACTGGTACGACCGCAGCGCGCGGTCCTATAACGCCTATGCCTTGCCGGGCTTTCCGGCGCGCGGCGTCGACGTGTTCGACTACCACGTGCGTGATTATCCCGAGCCGGCCGACCCGGAATGGGGCAGCAAGAACGATGTGAAGACGCGCCAGGCCGGCATCTACGCGATGACGCGGCTCAAGCTGGCCGATCCGCTGACGCTGGTGCTGGGCTCGCGCATGAGCTGGTGGCGCTCGCAGAGCCGCAACCTGATCAGCGGACGCAGCGATCCTGCCGTCAGCGAGCACGGTCGCATGACGCCCTATGCCGGGCTGGTCTACGACATCGATCCGAACTGGACCGCCTACGCCAGCTATGCCGACATCTTCCGCGTGCAGAGCGACCTGCGCACGGCGGACGGCGGATCCCTGCCGCCGGTGGTTGGCGCCAACTACGAAGCCGGCGTGAAGAGCGAATGGCTGGACGGCAGGCTGAACGCCTCGCTGGCGCTGTTCCGCATCATCGAGCGCAATCGCGCGCAGCGCGATCCGGACTATCCGGAGGTGGGCGACTGCTGCTACGCGGCCAGCGGCGAAGTGCGCAGCCAGGGCATCGAGACCGAGATCTCGGGCCGGCTGGCGCCGGGCTGGGAAGTGGCCGGCGGCTACACCTTCAACACCACCCGCTACCTGAAGGACCGCGCCAACGGCGGCGCGCCGTTCCGCACCTTCACGCCCAGGCACATCTTCCAGCTGTGGACCACGTATCAGCTGCCCGGCCCATGGAACCGCTGGAGCGTGGGCGGCGGCGTCAACGTCAAGAGCGGCATCTATGCGGAAAGCGCGGCGCAGGGGCCGGTGCGCGGCAGCGCCACGCGCGTCTCGCAAGGCGGCTACGCGGTGTGGAACGCGCGCATTGGCTACCGCGTCGACGAGCACATCTCGCTGGCGCTGAACGTCAACAACCTGTTCGACAAGGTCTATTACCAGCGCCTGGGCAACGCCGACATGGGCAATGCCTATGGCGAGCCGCGCAGCTTCATGCTGAACATGCGCGTCAAGTATTGAGTCATCGACAAGGAGTCATCATGCAAGCCATCTCTTTCCGCGCGCTGGCCGCGCGCGGCATCGCCGCGACGGTCCTGGGCGCCGCGCTGTGCGCCGGGGCGTCCGCGCAATCCACTGTCGCGCGGGCGGCGCCGGCGCAATCACAATCTGGCGTGTCGCCGCTCGCGGCCGGCGAATATCGCTGGACCCTGGACGACGGCAACGGCGAGCCGCCATATGTGCTGCGGCTCTATGCGCAGCCCCTGCCCAGCGGCGATGTCGCGCTGACCGGCAGCCTGTTGCTGGACGACGCGGAGCTGGGCGCGCACGGTTCCGCGCGCCTGCGCGACGGCAAGCTGGTGCTGGACCTGACCGCCAGCGGCGGCGTGATGCGGGCGCCGCTCGACGACGGCAAGCGCGCGCTGTATCCGCAAGGCAAGGCGCCGGCGCGCGTCGATTCGGCGGGCTTCGCGACGATGCGCGCGGTGCTGGATCCGGCCACGCTGGACGGCGCGGCGCAGCGCTACCAGACCAATGTGGTCACGGGTCATCACGTGCAGGGACCGATGTACGCGAACAGCGTGATGCGCCGCAAACCCTGAGCCGGCGCGGCTTGCGTGGGCGGTGGCATGCTAAGGGAAAATACGCATGGCATGGCGCCGCCCGCTTCTTCAGAATGCATTCCAGACGCAAGATCGTCTCCGAATTCACGCCGACTGCCAGTGTTGCCAGTCAGGCGTAGGGCAAAAAGGCCCGAGCCGGTATATCCGGCTCGGGCCTTTTTGTTTTCCGTTTGCTTCTCGACTTCTTCACGATGGCGCAATGGCGCGCCGTGGGCGGAGCTTTGCCCGAAGAAACGAAAGCGCTGCGGTCGGGCGGTTGCCGTCGTGATTCGGCTGGCTCAGGCGGCTGCCCATTCCGGGCGGCCAGGGACCGGGCTTGCCTTCCGAAACGCACAGGAGCGCATTGATGAGCGAAACCAACCGCCGCCGCTTTCTGCAGCAAAGCGGCTCCCTGATCCTGATGAGCGCCGCGTCGGGCGTGACCGCGCTGCCGCGCATGGCATGGGCCCAGGACAACACCGTCAAGCTCGGGCTGCTGCATTCGCTGTCCGGCACCATCGCCATCGCCGAGGCTTCGCTGGTGGACGCCGAGAAGCTGGCCATCGAAGAGATCAACGCCGCCGGCGGCGTGATGGGCCGCCGCATCGATCCGGTGGTGGAGGACGGCGCCAGCGAGAACGCCGTGTTCGCCGAGAAGGCGCGCAAGCTGCTCGACCGCGACAAGGTCGCGGCCATCATCGGCTGCTATACCTCGGCCTCGCGCAAGGCGCTGCTGCCGGTATTGGCGCGCAGCAAGGGCCTGCTGTACTACCCGACCTACTACGAAGGCCAGGAGCAGGACGCGCGCGTGCTCTACCCGTCGCAGGAAGCCACGCAGTCGGTCATCGCCGCCGTTGAATGGATGGCGCGCGAGAAGGGCAAGAACTTCTTCCTGGTCGGTTCCGACTACATCTACCCGCGCACCTGCAACAAGATCGCCAAGCCCGCCATCGCCCGCATGGGCGCCAAGGTCGTGGGCGAGGAATACGCGCCGCTGGGTCACACCGAGTTCTCGTCCATCATCAACAAGATCAAGGCGGCCAAGCCCGAGTGCATCTACAGCACGGTGGTGGGCGGCTCCAACGTGGCCTTCTACAAGCAGCTGCGCGCCGCCGGCCTGGACGGCACGCGCGTGGTGCTGCTGTCGACCGTCGTGTCGGAAAACGAGATCGAGGGCATAGGCAAGGACAACGCCGCCGGCTACTACGCCTGCATGGGCTACTTCCAGAGCCTGAAGAACCCGGTCAACGAAAAGTTCGTGCAGGCCTTCAAGGCCAAGTACGGCCAGGACCGCGTGATCGGCGATCCGATGCAGGTGGCCTACAACAGTGTGCACCTGTGGAAGTTGGCGGTTGAAAAGGCCAAGTCCTTCGATCCGGACGCGGTGATCGCGGCTTCGGCCGGCCTGACGCTGGAGGCGCCGGAAGGCACGGTGCGCGTGCACGAGAAGAACCATCACGTGTGGAAGAAGGTGCGGGTGGGGCGCGCCCGGCCCGACGGGCAGTTCGACGTGGTGTGGGAATCGCCCGAGCTGATCGAGCCCAATCCCTTCCCGAAACTGTAGGCCCCTGGAGGCGCCGCGCGGCGCCCCGAGGAATCCCTGGCACGCGGCGGCGGCCGGCGCGGCGACGGCCGGCGGCGCGTCCGCCGGCCCGGCATGGAAGCAAACCATGAATCTCGATATCGCGGCAATGCAGCTGTTCAACGGCGTCAGCCTGTTCAGCATCCTTCTATTGATGGCGATCGGACTGGCCGTGGTGTTCGGCCTGATGGGCGTCATCAACATGGCGCACGGCGAGCTGATGGCGATGGGCGCCTACATCACCTATCTCGTGTCGCTGGGCTTTCATCGCTGGGCGCCGGGCTGGATGGACGTGTACCTGTTCGCGGCCATTCCGCTGGCCTTCGCCGCCACCTTCGTCTTCGGCTACATGCTGGAGCGCGGCTTCATACGCTGGTTCTACAACCGGCCGCTGGACACGCTGCTGGCCACCTGGGGCCTGAGCCTGATCCTGCAGCAGGCCTACCGTTCGCTGTTCGGCGCGCAGGAAGTCAGCGTGCCGCTGGCATCGTGGCTGAGCGGCGCCTGGGAACCGACGCCGGACCTGCAATTCCCGCTGAACCGCATCTTCATCCTGGGGCTGACGCTGCTGGTGTCCATCGCCGTGTACCTGCTGCTGTACCGCAGCGCCTGGGGCCTGCGGGTGCGCGCGGTGACGCAGAACCGCGCCATGGCGGGCGCGGTCGGCATCAATACGCGGCGCGTGGACGCTATGACCTTCGCGCTGGGTTCCGGCCTGGCGGGCATCGCCGGCTGCGTGTTCACCATGATCGGCTCGACCAATCCCGGCACCGGCCAGCTCTACATCGTCGATTCCTTCATCGTGGTGGTGTTCGGCGGCGTGCAGAGCCTGCTGGGCACGGCCTTCTCCGGCTTCGCCATCGCGCAGTCGCAGACCACGTTCGAATACCTGATGAGCGGTTCCATGGCCAAGGTGACCATCCTGGTGCTGGTCATCGTGGTGCTGTACTTCCGGCCCAACGGGCTGTTCGCCAGCAAGACGCGGGGGTGAGGCGATGAAGGCGATCTACCGTAGAACCGAAGTCATTTCCATCGCGCTGGTGGCGCTGGCCGTGCTGCTGGTCCTGCCGCTGGCGCTGGACCCGTTCCGCCTGAACCTGGTGGGCAAGTACATGGCCTTCGCCTTCGTCGCGATCGGCATCGTGCTGACCTGGGGCTACAGCGGCGTGCTGAGCCTGGGGCAGGGCATCTTCTTCGGCCTGGGCGGCTACATGATGGCCATGTTCCTGAAGCTGGAGGCCTCTGCGCCCGAGCTGCCGGACTTCATGGTCTGGAGCAGCGTGGACAGCCTGCCCGCCTGGTGGCAGCCGTTCCATTCGCTGGGCTGGACGCTGGCACTGATCCTGGTGTTGCCGGGCGCGGCGGCCTACCTGTTTTCCTACGCGATCTTCCGCAAGCGCGTGGGCGGCGTGTACTTCGCCATCGTCACGCTGGCGCTGGCCATGACGCTGACGGTGCTGATCATCGGGCAGCAGGGCGATACCGGCGGCGCCAACGGCATCACCGACTTCCGCACCCTGCTGGGCATGGACATCGTGGGCGACGAAGGCAAGCGCGTGCTGTACCTGGTCGAGGCCGTCTGCCTGACGCTGTGCATGCTGGCCGCGTTGGCGGTGGTGCGCAGCCGGCTGGGCAAGATCCTGATCGCCATCCGCGACCGCGAGGACCGGGTGCGCTTTTCCGGCTACGACACGGCGCACGTCAAGGCCTGCGTCTTCAGCGCGGCGGCCGTGCTGTCGTCCATCGGCGGGGCCTTCTTCACCTTGCAGGTGGGCCTGATCTCGCCGGGAGCCATCGGCGTGGTGGCCTCGATCGAGATGGTGATCTACGCGGCGGTCGGCGGCCGGCTGTCGATTCCCGGCGCGGTGGTCGGCGCGCTGCTGATCGGCTTCCTCAAGTCCTATCTGTCCGAGACCTTTCCCGAGGCCTGGCTGTATTTCCTGGGCGGGGTCTTCATCCTGGTGGTGGCCGCCATGCCCAACGGCCTGGCCGGCGTGGTGGGCCAGCTGCAGGCGCGACGCGCCGCAAGGAGCGCGCAATGAGCACGGCATTGGACCTGCAGGAGCCCCCCGCGATGGACATGAGCATGCAGGCCGACCGGCCTGGCGAAGGCGCGATCCTGAGCGTCGAGGACCTGACGGTGGTGTTCGACGGCTTCAAGGCGGTGGATGGATTGAGCCTGTCGGTGGCGCGCGACGAGCTGCGCGTGATCATCGGTCCCAACGGCGCGGGCAAGACCACGCTGCTGGACATGATCTGCGGCAAGACCCGGCCCACGTCGGGCCGGGTGATGTTCCAGGGCCGCGACCTGTCGCGCATGGCCGAGCACCAGATCGTGCGCGCCGGCGTGGGCCGCAAGTTCCAGACGCCCTCGGTCTACGAGGACCTGACGGTGCTGGAGAACTTCGAGATCTCGCTGCCGCGCGAGTACGGCGTGATGCGCTCGCTGCGCTTTCGCCGCACGGCCGCCGTGCGCGAGCGCATCGCGGCGATGGCGCAGCAGGTATTCCTGGCCGAGCGGCTGGCCGAGAAGGCGGGGCGCCTGAGCCACGGCCAGAAGCAATGGCTGGAGATCGGCATGCTGCTGATGCAGGAGCCGCGACTGTTGCTGCTGGACGAACCGGTGGCCGGCATGAGCCCGCGAGAGCGCGAGCAGACCGCCGAGCTGCTCGCGCGCATCGCGCGCGGCAAGTCCATGGTGGTGATCGAGCATGACATGGACTTCGTCAAGCGCATCGCCCACAAGGTCACGGTGCTGCACCAGGGGCGCCTGCTCAGCGAGGGCACGGTGCATGAGGTGCAGGCCGATCCGCGTGTGCGCGACGTGTACCTGGGCCATTGAGGAGACGCCATGTTCCAGATCGAGAACCTGAACGCGGGCTACGGCGAGTCGCAGGTGCTGCGCGATGTGTCCTTCGGCGTTGCGCCGCGCGAGTCGGTGGCGGTGATGGGCCGCAACGGCATGGGCAAGACCACGCTGCTGAAGGCGCTGATCGGCATGCTGCCGGCGCGCTCGGGCAGCATCCGGCTTGAAGGGCGCGAGCTGGCGGGGCTGGAAAGCTACCAGCGCGTGCGCAGCGGCCTGGCCTTCGTGCCGCAGGGCCGCATGATCTTTCCCTTCCTGACGGTGGAGCAGAACATCCTGGCCGGCGCCGGCGAGCGCGGCGCGCGCACGGTGCCGGAATACCTGTACCGCTTCTTTCCGGTGCTCAAGGAGATGCGGGCGCGCAAGGGCGGAAATCTGTCCGGCGGCCAGCAGCAGCAGCTGGCGATCGCGCGGGCGCTGATGTCCGAGCCCAAGGTGCTGATCCTGGACGAACCCACGGAAGGCATACAGCCTTCCATCATCAAGGACATCGCGCGCGTGCTCAATGAGCTGCGGCGCGAGCGCGGCTTCGCGGTCGTGGTGTCCGAGCAGATGCTGAGCTTCGCGCTGGACCTGGCCGACCGCTTCCTGGTGATCGACCGGGGCCGCATCGTGCACGAGGAAGCGCGCGAGACGCTGGACCAGGACAAGGTCAGGTCTTTCCTGGCGGTATGACCGCCAAACTACGAGGAGCATTGTCATGAGACACGGAGATATCTCCAGCAGCAACGATTGCGTCGGCGTGGCCGTGGTGAACTACAAGATGCCGCGCCTGCACACCAAGGCCGAGGTGATGGACAACGCCCGCAAGATCGCCGATATGGTCGTGGGCATGAAACGCGGCCTGCCGGGCATGGATCTGGTGATCTTCCCCGAGTACTCCACCCACGGCATCATGTACGACGCCAAGGAGATGTACGACACCGCGTCCGCCATCCCGGGCGAGGAAACCGCGATCTTCGCCGACGCCTGCCGCAAGGCCAACGTCTGGGGCGTGTTCTCGCTGACCGGCGAGCGCCACGAAGAGCATCCGAACAAGGCGCCCTACAACACGCTGATCCTGATGAACAACAAGGGCGAGATCGTGCAGAAGTACCGCAAGATCATGCCCTGGGTGCCGATCGAGGGCTGGTATCCGGGTGATTGCACCTACGTTTCCGAAGGCCCCAAGGGCATGAAGATCAGCCTCATCATCTGCGACGACGGCAACTACCCCGAGATCTGGCGCGACTGCGCCATGCGCGGCGCCGAGCTGATCGTGCGCTGCCAGGGCTATATGTACCCGGCCAAGGACCAGCAGGTCATGGTGTCCAAGGCCATGGCCTGGATGAACAACGTCTACGTGGCCGTGGCCAACGCGGCCGGTTTCGACGGCGTGTATTCGTACTTCGGACACTCGGCCATCATCGGCTTCGACGGCCGCACGCTGGGCGAATGCGGCGAGGAGGATATGGGCATCCAGTACGCCGAGCTGTCCACCAGCCTGATCCGCGACGCGCGCAAGAACATGCAGTCGCAGAACCACCTGTTCAAGCTGGTGCATCGCGGCTACACCGGCAAGATCAATTCCGGCGAGGAAGCCAACGGCGTGGCCGCCTGCCCGTACAACTTCTACGCCAACTGGATCAACGACCCCGAAGGCACGCGCAAGATGGTCGAGTCCTTCACCCGCACGACCGTGGGCACGCCCGAATGCCCGATCGAGGGACTGCCCAACGAGGCCGCGCGGCATCGTTGAATGCCGCGAGTCCTGATCATCCCGTTCCGCATGGCGCGGAACGGGTCACGCCTGGAGGAACGCAAACGTGCCGTCCCCGCTCGATGACTACCGGATCGCCGAGGAACCCTTCTACCGTCCCGCCGGCGGCGAGGTCGCGCTGTACGAGCGCGCCTACGCGCACCGCATGCCGCTGATCCTGAAGGGGCCGACTGGCTGCGGCAAGACCCGCTTCGTGGAATACATGGCCTGGAAGCTGGGCCGGCCGCTGGTGACGCTGGCCTGCAACGAGGACATGACCGCGTCCGACCTGATCGGGCGCTATCTGCTGGATGCCGGCGGCACCGCCTGGCATGACGGGCCGCTGACCCAGGCCGTGCGCCACGGCGGCATCTGCTACCTGGACGAGGTGGTCGAGGCGCGCCAGGACACCACCGTGGTCATCCACCCGCTGACCGACGCGCGCCGCGTGCTGCCGCTGGACAAGAAGGGCGAGCTGGTGCGCGCGCATCCCGACTTCCAGCTGGTGGTGTCGTACAACCCCGGCTACCAGAGCAGCGCCAAGGACATGAAGGCCTCGACGCGGCAGCGCTTTGCCGCGCTGGAGTTCGGCTATCCCGAGCCGGCGCTGGAGGCCGAGATCGTGGCCCATGAATCCGGCATCGACGGCGCGCTGGCCGCGCGCCTGGTGCGCATCGCCGAGGGCTCGCGCGCGCTGCGCGACCGTGGCCTGGACGAGGGCGCGTCCACCCGCATGCTGATCTATGCCGGCGTGCTGATTCGCGATGGCGTCAGCCCGGCGGACAGCTGCGACATGACCATGACGCACGCGCTGACCGACGATCCCGACATGGCGGCCGCCTTGCGCGCCTTGATCGACGCGAACCTGGAATGACGGCCATGCGCGCGCCGCCGCCTTCCTGGGATGACACCACGCCGGCCGGCGTGGGCGCCGCCGGTCCGCTGGCAGGCGCCGTGGCGGACAAGCTGCGGCGACTGTCGGCCAGCCGGGGCGCGGCCCAGGCCGACGAAGCCTGGCGCTGGATCCAGGCGCTGCATGAGGAAGACCCCGAATGCGCCCAGGCCGTGGCCGAGCGGCTGGACCTGCTGATGGCGCGGCTGAGCGCCGGCGGCCTGGGACGCTGGGTGCTGGCGGGCCTGCGCCGACACGAGCGCGCGCCGGCCGCGCAGCGCGCCTATTTCCAGCTGCGCGATCCCTATGCGCGCGAGGCGCTGCATGGCGAGGCCGCCGCGCGCGAGCTGGAAGCCTTGCAGGCGCCGCTGTCGTATCTGCTGACCGGCCTGTCGCGACGCGCGATGACGGTGGAGCCGCAGCGCCGCCAGTCGCTGTTCGGTCCCCCGTCGCGGCCCATCCTGACCGCCACGCACCTGCTGGCGCCGGACAGCTACACGGTGCTGGACGGCGTCGACCGCTGGGCGCTGTACCGCGCCGCCGTGGCGCACGCGGCCGCGCACCGCCTGTATTCGCGCGCCGCGCAACCGACGGGCGCGCTCAAGCCGCTGGCGCTGGCCGTGGTGTCGGCGATCGAGGACGCGCGCGTCGAGTGCCTGCTGTGCGCCGCCTTTCCCGGCGCGCGCCGCTGGTTCCGCCCTTTCGTGCCGCCGGCGCCCGATCCCGCCGACCTGAGCTACGCCGCGCTGGCGCGGCGGCTGGACCGCGTGCTGATGGATCCGGCGCTGGCCGATGACAACCACTGGGTCAACAAGGCGCGCGACCTGTTCGAGGCGCAGCCGGATCTGGGCGATGCCGCCGCGTTCCGCCGGCTGGCCTCGGTGCTGGCCAATGACCTGGGGCAGATGCGGGTGCGCTTCAATCCGCAGCAGCACGCCGTGCCGGTGCCGTACCGCGATGACAATTCCTATCTGTGGGACCACGGTGAATCGGCCCAGCCGCCGCCCGAGGCGCATGCGCTGACCGCCCGGGGCGCGCGCCAGGACGCGCCGCCGCCCACGGACGCGTCGCCGCCGGACAGCGCGCCGCCGGAGGCCGCCGCGCCCGCCGAGCTGGCGCGCCACGCCTACCCGGAATGGGACTACCGGTTGGGCCGCGCGCGGCCGGACTGGAGCACGGTGATCGAGCGCGCCGCGCCCGGCCCCGTTACCGGCGCGGCCGGCGGCGCGGCGCGGCACAAGGTCGCGCTGGCGCAGTCGCGGCGCTTGAACCGGGGCCGCCGGCTGCGGCGCCAGTGGGAGGGCGACGACATCGACCTGAACGCCGCCATCGAGGTGCTGGTCGACCGGCGGCTGGATCTGGCGCCGGACGCGCGCCTGTTCATGCGGCCCGGTCGCCAGCCCTGCCGCTGCGCCACGCTGGTGCTGCTGGACCTGTCGGAGTCGGCCAACGACCTGGCGGCGTCGGGCGGGCTCACGGTGCTGGATCTGGAGAAACGCGCGGCGCTGCTGCTGGCGGGTTCGCTGGCCGGCAGCGGCGACGGCGTGGCCGTGCATGGTTTTTCTTCCGACACGCGGGCGGCGGTGGACTACGTGCGGCTGCTGGATTTCGGCGAATCGCCGCTGGGGCCGGCCGCCGGCCGCGTCGAGGCCGCCCGCGCGCGCCATTCGACCCGGCTGGGCGCGGCGTTGCGCCACGCCGGCGAACTGGCGCTGCGCGCCGACGCGGAACGCCATGCCATCGTGGTGGTGACCGACGGCGAGCCCTCGGACGTGGACGTGCACGATCCGCGCTACCTGGTCGAGGACGCGCGCGCCGCCGCGCTGGCCTTGCGCCGCCGTGGCCTGAGGGTGCACTGCCTGGCGCTGGATGCGCGCGCCGCGCCGCAGCTGCGCGCCATGTTCGGCGCGGGCGGCTACCAGCTCGTGACCAATCCGGCCAGGCTGGCCGCCGCGCTGGCGCGCGCCTACGCCCGCATCGCCGCCGGCTGACCCCCAGGAATCCTCGTGTTGACGCCGCTGCCGCCCATGTTGAAACTGACGCGATCGAACCCGGAGCGGCCTGCGCGTCCGCGCAGGCCCTGACTATGGCGAACAAAGATCCTATCCGCGTGGGCGTGCTGTTCTCGGAAACAGGGGCCACATCGACCATCGGTCGCTCGCAGCTGCAGGGCACGCTGCTGGCCATCGACGAGATCAACGAGGGCGGCGGGGTGGACGGCCGCGAGATCGTGCCGGTGCGCTACGACCCGTGCTCGGATCCGGCCACCTACAGCGTGCTGGCCGAAAGGCTGATCACGCAGGACCGCGTCAACGTGATCTTCGGCTGCTACATGTCCAGCAGCCGCAAGGCCGTGCTGCCGGTGGTGGAAAAGTGGAACAAGCTGCTGTTCTATCCCACGCTGTACGAGGGCTTCGAGTTCTCGAACAACATCATCTACACCGGCGCCGCGCCCAACCAGAACAGCGTGCAGTTGGCCGAGTTCATGACGGCCAATTTCGGCGCGCGCGTCTACCTGATCGGCTCGGACTACATCTATCCGTACGAGTCCAACCGCATCATGGGCGAGCTGGTGCTGCAGCGCCAGGACAGCGCCAAGCTGGGCGAGCGCTACGTGGCGTTGAACGCCACCGAGCGCGACTACCGCGAGATTCTGGACGACATCCGCAACAAGCGGCCGGACTTCATCTTCTCGACCGTGGTCGGCAATTCCACCGCCTGCCTGTACCGCGCCTATGCCGACGCCGGCTTCGATCCCAAGACCATGCCGATCGCCAGCCTGACCACGTCCGAGGCCGAGCTGTCCCAGATGGAGCCGGCGGTGGCGGCCGGGCATTTCACGTCGGCGCCGTACTTCCAGTCCATCGATTCCGACATCAACCGGCGCTGCCTGGAGCGATTGCGGCGGCGCTTCGGCGAAGACTGCGTGCCCAATCTGTGCTGGGAGGCGGCCTACTTCCAGATGCACATCTTCGCCAACGCCTACCGCGACACCGGCACCGACGAGATCGCGCAGATCCTGCCGCGCGTGCTGCAAAGCGAATTCTCGGCGCCGCAGGGCCGCGTGCGCATCGACCCGACCAATCATCACACCTGCCTGTACCCGCGCGTCGGCCGGGTCAACGCCAAGGGGCAATTCACCATCGTGCGCGAGGCCACGCGGCCCGTGCATCCCGATCCGTACCTGGTCACCCATTCGCTGGGCGACTGGACGGCCACCCTCAGCTCGCTGGAGATCTGATGGGGGAGCCCGCCAGCCGCCAGCGCGCGGTGCGCGCGACGCCTTCCCTGCTCAAGGACCTGCGCACGCTGCGCATCGCCGTCTACCATCCGGACGATGCCGATGGCCGCCAGCTGACGCAGCAGTTGCAGCGCATCGGCTGTCAGGTGCAGACCTTCTGGCCGCCGGCGCCGACCTTGCCGGAAGGGCTGGACGTGGTGTTCCTGGCCGTGCGGCCGGACGTGATCGACCTGGGTTTCGAGTGGGCCAAGAGCGAGGACGCGCCGATGGTGATCGCCATCGTCACCTACGAGAATCCGACCATCGTCGAGGCCGTGCTGCGCATCGGCGCCAAGGCCGTGCTGCCCTCGCCGGTGCGCTCGTTCGGCCTCCTGTCCTCGCTGGTGGTGGCGCGGCAGGTCTATGACGACATCAAGTCGCACGCGCGCCGGTTGCGCAAGCTGGAGGGCAAGCTGCTGGGCGCGCGCCGCATCGCCGAGGCCAAGAGCATCCTGATGCGCACGCGCAATGTGACCGAGGGCCAGGCCTACGACCTGATCCGCGAGCAGGCCATGAACAAGCGCGTGACCACCGAGGAAATCGCCGGTGCCATCGTCAACGCCAACGAGATCCTGTCGCTGGGCAAGTAGGCTGCCGGCCGGAACGATTCAGGCGTTCAATACTTGCCCGACAGCAGTTCGCCGGCGTCCGGCACGCGCGTGTCCAGGCCCAGTTCCTGCAGCATGCGGTAGACGGTGGCGGCGGCGGCCGTCACCACCGGCAGGCCGAGACGGTCCTGCGTGGGCTGGATCGAGGCCAGCGAGGGCATCTGCACGCAGGCCGACAGCACCACCGCGTCCACGCCGCGCGTGTCCAGCCGCTTCACATGCTCGGCCGGCGCCAGCGGATCCTGCGCGCCGACCTTCAGGTTGTCGGGGATCTCCAGCGACAGGCTGTCGTGGACCTCGATGCCTTCATGCTCGATGTAGTCCACCACCAGCTTGGTCAGCGGCTTCATGTAGGGCGTGAGGATGGCGACCTTGCGCGCGCCGATGGCGTGCAGGCCCTCGACCAGCGCGCCCGCGCTGGAGATCACCGGCGCCGCGCCGCCGTTGGCGACCGTGGCCTGATGCAGGCGTTCCTGCGACACGCGGTGATAGCCCAGGCCCTGGCTCATGATGGCCACCAGGCAGGCATAGCCCAGCACGTCGACGCGCGCGTCGGACAGTTCCTGCGCGCAGCGGTCGGACTCGCGGTCCATCGAGGCCAGCTCGGCCGCCGTCACCTGCTTCATGCGCATGCGGCTGGAATGGAAGGTGTAGCGCTCGGGCGCGAGGGCTTCGCGGCGGCGCAGCATGGCGGGGATCTCGGTTTCCATCGTGGTGTTGGAGCTGGGCACGATCTGGCCGATGCGGATGTTGCGCGGGGAGGCGGACATGGAAGGTCTCCGGAGATTCTTGGAATGGCTGCGCGTTTCCGGCCTATGTCCGCGTGATGTCAGGATCGGCGGACTGTCAGGGCCGCAGGGGCCGGCGCGTCAGGGTCGGGTTTATTCTGCTCGCCGGAATTGATACTTTCCAATATAGTTTTTGTCTGGTTTCATATCTTTGGCAAATCATTCGCCGTCGCCCGGCCCTACGCTCCCCGTCATGGAACTCCGCCAACTGCGCTACTTCGCCGTGCTGGCCGAAGAACTGAACTTCACCCGCGCGGCGGCGCGCCTGCATATCTCACAGCCGCCGCTCAGCCTGCAGATCGCGCAGCTGGAGCGCGAGCTGGAGGTCAAGCTGTTCGACCGCAGCAACCGCCGGGTGGCCTTGACCGAGGCCGGCGCGGCGTTCCTGAATGACGTGCGCGGCACGCTCGCCGGTCTCAAGGACGCCACGGTGCGGGTGCGCGCGGTGGACCAGGGCAGGGCGGGGCGGGTCGAGATCGGCTTGTCCGGCTCGCACTTCATGGGGCCGGTGCCGGCGCTGATCGCGCGCCATGCCGCCAGTCATCCGCAGGTTTCGGTGCTGCTGAACGAGATGAACCCGGCGGCGCAGCTGGAGGCGCTGCGCGGGCATCGCATCGACGTCAGCATCTCGCGCACGGCGGTCGATGATGGCGAATTGCAATCGCTGGCGCTGTGGCCCGATCCGGTGGTGGTGGCGTTGCCCGCCGGCCACCGCCTGGCCGGCCGCAGGCGCCTGGCATTGGCCGATCTGTCGCGCGAGGCGTTCGTGATGCTGCGCACGGACACGTCTGCCTTTGCTCGCGAACTGGCCGATACCTGCGCTCGCGCCGGCCTGGCGCAATCGGTGACGCAGCGCGTGGCCGAAGTGCCGGCGCAGCTGGCGCTGGTGGCGGCCGGGCTGGGCGTGGCGCTGGTGCCGCGGTCGGCCTGCGGCCACTTCGGCGCGCGCATCGCCGTGTGCGCGCTGTCCGCCACGGCGGGCAGCGGCACGGTCTACGCGGTCACGCGCCGCGACGATGGCAATCGCGCGTTGCAGTCGTTCCTGCGCACGGCGGCACAGATGGCGGCGCGCCCGGCGCGCTGACGGGGCGGACGCTCTTCTGCGCAGGCGAAGCCGCTCCTCCAGATTCCGGAATAGGCATTTCGCGGCATCGCGGCCACACTCTTTTGCACGAGCTGATCAGTCCAAGGATCACGCAGGGAGACAAGCATGCCGCACCCGCAACGCTGGCTGGCCGCCGGCGCGCTGCTGTTCGCCATGGCGGGCCCCGCCCGCGCGGCGTGGCCCGAACGGCCCATCACCCTCATCGTGCCGGCCTCGCCCGGCGGCACCACCGATATCGCGGCGCGCCTGATCGCCGACAAGCTGGCCGCGAAACTGGGCCAGCAGATCATCGTGGAGAACCGCGCCGGCGCCGCCGGCATCATCGGCGCGCAGACGCTGACGCGCGCCAAGCCTGACGGCTATACGGTGCTGATGGGGAACATCGGCCCCAACGCCATCAACTATGCGCTCTACCAGACGCTGCCCTACCAACCGGCCGACTTTGTGCCGGTGACGCTGGTGATCTCGGTCCCCAACGTGCTGGTGGTCAACGAGGCGTCGCCCGCGCGCAGCGTGGCCGACCTGCTGGCCCAGGCGAAGCAGGATCCGGGCCAGGTCTCGTTCGGCAGTTCGGGCACGGGCCAATCGCCGCACCTGTCGGCCGAACTTTTCAAGCAGCGCGCCGGCATCGGCGGAACCCATGTGCCGTACAAGGGCGCCGGCCCGGCGGTCGCTGCGTTGCTGGGCCGGCAGTTCACGTTCATGATCGACAACCTGCCCAGTTCCATGCCCTACATCCAGTTGGGCAAGCTGCGCGCCCTGGCCGTCACCAGCGAACGGCGCCTGGCGGAATTGCCCGATGTGCCCACGATGGCCGAGGCCGGCGTGCCCGACATGGTGGTCACCGCCTGGTTCGGCCTGGTGGCGCCGGCCGGCACGCCCGCCGCCGTCATCGACACGCTCCAGGCCACCACCCGCGACGTGGTGCGCAGCCCCGACATCGCCGCACGCTTTCGCGCCATGGGTGGACAGCCCGGCGGCAACACGCCGGCCGAGTTCGCCGCTTTTATCGACCAGGAGCGCGTCCGCTGGAAGCGGATCGTGGACACCGCCGGCCTCGTCCAGGAGCAATGAGTGATTGACAAGATTCAGGCTTCCATGATGAATGCCGTGGCCGTCATCACGGACGGCGCCAGCGTGCTGGTGGGCGGCTTCGGCGAAGCCGGCGTGCCATACGAGCTGCTGCATTGCCTGGCCGAACTTGGCCGGCGCGACCTGACCGTCATTGCCAACAACGCCGGCACCCATGACCGCGGCATCGCCGCGTTGCTCAACCGCCGGCTGGTGCGCAAGATCATCTGCTCGCATCCCCGTCCGCCCAATTCCGAGGCCTTCGCCCGCGCCTTCCGCGCCGGCGAGGTGGAACTGGAGTGCGTGCCGCAAGGCACCCTGGCCGAACGCCTGCGCGCGGCCGGGGCAGGCCTCGGGCCGTTCTACACGCCCACCGGCTATGGCACCGAACTGGCGCAGGGACGCCGCCAGGAAGTGATCGACGGCGTCGGCTACGTGCTCGAACAGCCGCTGCGCGGCGACTACGCGCTGATCCGCGCGCACCAGGGCGATCGCTGGGGCAATCTGATGTACCGCCATGCCGCGCGCAATTTCAATCCGGTGATGTGCATGGCCGCGGGCCATGCCATCGCCCAGGTCGACGAAGTGGTGGCGCTGGGTACGCTCGTGCCCGAGCACATCATGACGCCCGGCCTGTTCGTGCAAACCGTGGTGCGCGTGGAGACCTGACATGCCGACGATCATCCCCCTGACCCGCCAGCAGGTCGCGCAATTGTTGGCCGGCGACATACCGGACGGCTCGGTCGTCAACCTCGGCATCGGCATGCCGACCCTGGTCGGCGACTACCTGCCGCCCGACAAGGAGATTCTGCTGCACAGCGAGAACGGCATCACCGGCATGGGGCCCGCGGCGGCGGGAGCGGCGGTCGATCCCGACTTGATCAACGCCAGCCGCCAGCCCATCACCCTGCTGCCGGGCGCGTCCATTACCGAGCACACGGTGTCCTTCGCCATGATGCGAGGCGGCCATCTCGACTACGCCGTGCTCGGCGCCTTCCAGGTGTCGGCGCGTGGCGACCTGGCCAACTGGAAGACCGACGCCGCCGATGCCATTCCGGCTGTCGGCGGCGCCATGGACCTGGCCGTCGGGGCGCGACAGGTACTGGCCATGATGGAACACCGCGGCCGCGATGGCGCGCCCAAGATCCTGCGCCAATGCCGCTATCCGCTCACCGGCGCCGGCGTCGTCACGCGCATCTACACCGACCTGGCCGTCATCGACGTGACGCCCGGCGGCCTGCGCGTCCACGCCGCGCTGCAGGGCGTCAGCGCGGAGGACTTGCAGGCCGCCACCGAAGCGCCCTTGCTGTTTGCCGCGACGCCGCGCGTCATCGCGCTGGACGCCGCAGGCGTGCCGCGCTACGCCTGATCCTGCGGGAGCCTCTCATGTACCGTTCCATCCTGACCGCTCTTGCCTTCGCCGCCGGCCTGCTGTGCGCCACCTCGGCCGGGGCCGGCGCCTACCCCGACAAGCCGATCACGCTGCTGATCCCCTATCCGCCCGGCGGCAGCGCCGACATGCTGGCGCGGCCGCTCGGCGCGGCCTTGCAGAAGACATGGAACCAGCCCGTGGTGCTGGAATACAAGCCCGGCGCCGGCGGCGCCATCGCTTCGGCGCAATTGGTCCGCGCCAAGCCCGACGGCTACACCTTGTTGATGGTGCTGGCCGCCCACACGATCAACCCCAGTCTCTACCCCTCGCTGCCCTACGACACGCGCCGTGACTTCGCCCCGGTCTCGCTGGTCGCGACCTTGCCCATGCTGGTTTCGGCCCCGCTGTCCACGCCGGCCAACAACATCCCCGAACTCATCGACCATGCCAGGCAGCACCCCGGCAAGCTCAGCTTCGCCTCGGCCGGCAACGGCAACACCAGCCACCTGGCCGCCGAAATGTTCAAGCACCAGACCGGCGTGGACATGCTGCACGTTCCCTACAAGGGCAGCGGCCCCGCCGTCGTCGCCCTGCTAGGCGGGGAAGTCTCGCTGATGTTCGACAGCATCTCCACCTCGTTGCCGCAAGTCCAGTCCGGGAAACTCAAGGCCCTGGCCGTCACCGGCGAGCGCCGTTCGCCCCTGCTGCCCGACGTTCCCACCGTCGCTGAAGCCGTTCCCGGCTTCGTCGTCAACGGCTGGTACGGCATCCTGGCTCCTGCCGCTACCCCGCCTGCCATCCTGGACACCGTCAGCACTGCCATCGCCGCCGCCATCAACACCCCCGACCTGAAGGCCCAGCTCAACAGCTACGGGTATGAAACCGTGGGCTCCACCCCTGCCGCCTTCGCCGCTCATATCGGCAGGGAACTGGACACCTGGAAGCAAGCCGTCGAGGTCTCCGGCGCAAAACTGAACTGACGCTCAGGCACCGAAGCTGCATATTTCAGACAACACGTCGTTGCATTGGCAAGTGCATCAATACCGGATGTCAGCCATCACATCCGCGAAGGCGTCATCACCGAACGCAAGACACCGCATAAGCCTCAAGAGGCCGCCCGCGCGGCCGACTTGAGGCGGACAACGCAAGATCCTCCATCTTGCCGCGACTGACCGCCAACATGCCAGGCACGTATCCCGTCCCAGCGACCGTGACCAGACTTCATCGTGAGCGTGTGGCGGGGCCGGCGGGGATGGCGGGGCGTGTAGATGCGCCCGAGGGAATCTGAAGGGAAGGCCGAAGGCCTGGACGAAGATGACGAAGGGGCAGTCCGGAGCGCAGGCTCCGGACCGCAATCGTAGCCCCGCCATCCCCGCCGGCCCCGCCACGCGCGGCTAAAGAACACGGCAGCCCAAAAGAACACGGCAGCCCAAATGAAGGAGGGCCTTCACACAAAAAAAGAAGGCCCTCTCAAAAACTCACCCCAACGACAACACGCAATCCAGCATCTCGGGCTCCCTCAAG